>NZ_QTLZ01000017.1:0-6894 GCF_003635425.1 Parabacteroides sp. AF27-14 | reverse complement strand
TCTGCGTAAGAAAGAGACAGCGCAATTCGAGTAAAAAAATGTGAAATGTAGTAGTGAAAAAGCACGTGCAGGTATGGAGGTCATAGGAATAAAATTACAAAAAGCAGTATTGATCATGATGTCAATAGTATCAATGTCAGGAATGTCAAGTTGTGAGGATCGTCTCGATTCACCCTGCCCGTCTACAGGTGGAGGCAAGACGGTGGAGGTATCGCTCAGCGTGGGTATCGCCGACGAGGATGATGCCGCTAGGCTCACCGGAAATCCCGTCTCTTCAAAAGTATCAGGAATGGCAAGTGGCTTTGGTTTTAATGTGAGTTTGGGGTCCACGGAGATTACCAAGGCGATATCTGTAGAGTTCGCCAAGCCGGATAAACTTTACGGTTTACAAATCGTACAGTATAAGTTTGGTTCGTATGATACGGCTCCGATCGGAAAAATTGATTTATCATCCAGCGACCTAGAGATTGGTTCTAGCTTTACGGGAGAACTTTCAGATAATGATGGTGATTATTGCCAATTGCTAGTGGTAGCCCGTGGAAAGAACACCGTCGGCACTTTCACGGTCGGCTCCTTGATGGGTAAGAAACTATCGGACATACAGAAAGATACTGCCTCAGTTTCCATGATCGAGGCCATAACCCCCGAGGCGTATGCGGCGAATTCTAATGTTATCAATGCCATGCCCTACGTTTTACACCTCCCAAAGGTGAGACTGGTGAATGATGGGGGAACTTACAAAATCCAAAGTCCGGATGGAGAGGACGTACGTATCCTCCTTCGTCGCTTGGCCGTCCGGCTTACACTAAGTTGGAAGAATAAATATGTGAGCAAGGGCTATAAGATGAACCAGATCCTCCTTAAATCCATCCCATCTGTCTATAGGCTAATACCCACACCGAATGAGAATGATGGTTATCCTTCCTTGATGGATCAATATCGTACGATCATGTTACCGGAATCGGCTGTAAAAGACGAGGGCAGTTATTCTTGCTGGGTCCCTGCGGTTGTAAGGGGTAAAAGTGCGAAGGCTACTTCCGATTATTACCGAACAAAGGAGAATGCCCCGAAAGGTAGCGCATACGCAACTTTCGTGACCCAAGACACCAGTGATGGCAAGAAGAAATTGAATTATCGTGTTTATCTGGGTGGCCCTTCGAGCCATGATTTCGACCTGTACGATAACACGAACTACATTTATAATGTAATGATGTCGCATACGTCTCTTCCCGTGGATGACCGCCGTGTGACGATCATAGACCCGATCCCCGCATCGGAAAACAATGGGAATTTCGTTCCCACGTCAAACTGTTTTATGGTAGCGCCGGGTGGTGCCTTCTGCTTCAATCCCTATACCTATTATGTAAACGGTTCCTCAGTTCCAAATGAGACTTTGCAAGATTGGTGCGGCGTGAGTGGCGAAACGTTGACAAAGCCGATCAAATCCGTGAAGGTCCTTTGGCAGACGTTGGAAGATGGTGATTTAGGTGACCCTGTCCTCGGTGCCGTCAATACATACGCCCCTCTAACGCCGGATGATGATCATACGAATATCGTTGATTTGAAAAGAGGCGAAAGCTTGGCTGATGCCCGTATCTATTGCCGTGTGACCCCGAATACAAGTGGTGGAAATGGTGTGATAGCGGGCTATTCCGGAGAGAATGGTACTGGAGATATCCTTTGGAGCTGGCATGTCTGGGTAACGGATTATGCCCCTTCCTCCATAGGTTCGGAAACCGTATTGGAAGAGAATAGGCGGAAATTGGTATATAAACAAGGAAGTAATACCCGATTGCCTATGATGGATCGTAATCTGGGAGCGGTAGCGGGCTATGACACAGTGCCGAATAAAGAGTTGGAGCGTTCCAAAGCGAATGGTCTGATGTATCAGTGGGGCCGGAAGGACCCGTATCGTAGTAGCTATACAAATAGTGTTATACCGGATATTCCTGTAAGTGAAACCATAGAGTCTCCTATGGATGGCTTATTGAGCTGTTATCGTGGGGATGGCATTACTTTCGCCATGATATCTTTCGATTACAGTACCCGCGTGAGTTATCAAACAGCTTATCAAAAACCGGAAGTTATGTATAAACCGGGTAAGCCAGACTTATGGTCGTCAAACCGTGACAGTACTTATATCTATTCATGGGGTATGGGAGGCGATAAAGGAGCTCACGATCCCTGTCCATCCGGTTGGCGGGTCTGTGCCAAGGAAGACTTTTATCCTTTATACTCTGCTTGGGGTAGTGGGAGCTTAAATCTGGTAGGCGACAAAAATGGTGTGAACGCTGGTGGCTATTTAATCTCTTATGACGATACAAATCGTTCACGGGGATCCTATTATCGATTACCGGGTTATTGGATGGGGAACTCTTTTGGACAAGTAGGTCAATTTGGATATTACTGGACAAGAGATATTAAAGGAACGGATCTTGATGGTCACGGTGGGTATCCCCTTCGTCTGAAATCGAATAAAACTGCTTGGGAAATGACTGTAGGTGGATATGAGAAGGAGGCTTTACTAATCCGTTGCATTCAGGAACGAGCGAATTGATGTGACAAACGGTAAAGGCTTCCTAACACACCTTTCCGGACAGTAAGTCCGAAATGTTAAATGAGTAGTGATTTGTAAAGAGACAAAAAGCGAAATGAAAGAAAATGGAAAAGAGGAAGGAAAATGGAAGATATTGAGAATGAAGGGATGAGAGAAAAAAAGTTGTCTCTTTCTTACGAAGAAAGAGACAACTTTCAGAATGACGGATAAATATCCGTTTTCGGGTGTAAAAGTAGCTCAAATTGCTGATAAAGGCAAGGAGAGTGCTTAAATCTTTTATCAAAATTTAAAAAGACAAACAATAGTGAGCCGTCGAGCGTGACGTGCCTTGTCCTATTAACATTTCCAAGGTATTGAAAAACAGCGGATAAAGAGCGATTTCTCTTTATTGTCTCTTTCTGCGTAAGAAAGAGACAGCGTGTTTGAAGCAAAAAAATGTGAAATGTAGTAGTGAAAAAGCACGTGCAGGTATGGAGGTCATAGGAATAAAATTACAAAAAGCAGTATTGATCATGATGTCAATAGTATGGATGTTAGGAATGTCAAGTTGCGAGGATCGTCTCGATACGCCCCGTCCATCTACGGGTGGAGGCAAGACGGTGGAGGTATCCTTATGCGTGGGTATCGCCGACGAGGTGGATGCCGGCTCTTTGGAGGCTGGACCACCCACGACTAAGGTCATAGGGAGCGGTGGAAAGGCAGGCTTCGACGTGCGGTTGGTACCCGCCAGCCGTACCAAGGCTGGGGGAGACGATGCTTTGGCTACCGTCAAGCCGGATAAACTTTACGGCTTGGAGGTCTGGCAATATGATACGAACGGTAATTTCAAGTCGGGGAAAGGGCTAAGCATTGGAGATGTAGAGATCGGTTCCTCATTCACGGTAACCTTGGATGCCTTGACCGATTGCCAATTGGTGATAATCGCCCGAGGCAAAAAAAATTCCACCTACACAGTCGGATCCCTTAGCGGGAAAAGTCTTTCCGAGGTACAGGGCACGACTGCCACCGCTTCCGCTATCGAGGGCATAACCGCCAGTGCCTACGAAACGGATAAGTCTGTAATCAACGCTATGCCATACATCTTGCACCTTCCGAAAGTGAAGGTCGTGAACGACGGCGGTGCTTACAAGATTCAAAGTCCTGACGGTACGGATATCCGTATCCTCCTTCGCCGGTTAGCTACCCGGTTGACACTGAATTGGAAGAATTTCCCTCAGAAAACCGGCTATGAGTTAGAGCAAGTCTTGCTCCAATCCATTCCCGTGGAGTATAAGTTGTTGAGACCAGAGAATACGGATACCTATCCCTCTCTATTGGATCAATACGCCACTATACAAGTAGAGAACGTATCGGACGAAGGGCGTTATTCCTGCTGGATCCCTTCCTTGGTACGTGGGGAGAGCACGGCCGCCACCTCCGATTATTATCGTACGAAAGCAAACGCCCCCAAGGGTAGCGCTTACGCCACGTTCATCTCCCGTTTCGTAACGGGAGGCGGTGGCGATAGCCAAAAGAAACTAAAGTACCGGGTCTATCTGGGTGGTAGTGTGAGCAAGGAATTCAACTTACTCGATAATACGAACTATATATATAATGTAACGATGTCGCATACTAAGCTCCCTGTGGACGACCGACGCGTCACGATCATCGACCCGATCCCAGCCTCTAGCAATAATGACAATCTGGTGCCTACGGCCAACTGTTTCATGGTGGTACCGGGTGGGGCTTTTTGCTTCAATCCCTATAAATATACGGTGAATGGTGTAACCGTAGATAATACCGTGATGCAGGGGACGGATTGGTGCGATGTCAGTGGCGAGATGATCTCGACTCCCATCAAATCAGTGAAGGTACTCTGGCAAACCTTGGAGGATGGTGATCTTGGCGATCCGGTACTTGGAGTCGTGAATAGTAGCGAAGACCATACGAATATCGTAGAGCTAAGGAACGGCTCCAGTCTCACGGATGCCCGTATCTATTGCCGTGTGGCCCCGAACACGAGCGGGGGCAGCGGAGTAATCGCCGCTTACGATGATGAGAACGGGACGGGTAATATCCTTTGGAGCTGGCATGTTTGGGTAACAGACTACGCTCCGTCTGCCATAGGGACGGAGACCGTATTGGAAAAGAATAAGAGAAAGTTCGTCCTAACGAATGGCACTACCACTACGCAGCCTCTCATGGATCGTAGCCTGGGGGCTTACGAAGGCTATGTGCAAGTTCCCGGAACTACTTTAGAGATGTCCCGTGTCGGTGGTTTTTACTATCAGCATGGGCGTAAAGACCCGCTTCCCGGCGCTTATACATCAGAACAATTACCTAATAAATATACCTTCACGTTAAATGCGGTGACACCTCCGAAGAACTGTCTGAACCGGTATTTACCGGATGGTTTTAACTGGCTGATACCGGAAATGAAGTCGAGAACTTCACTTCGTAACGCATATAAAAATCCACAGTTCCAAATTGCTGGAGCGAGTGGACAAGGTTGGTGCTCGGACGCAGCCCAGCCAGCTTGGGGTAGCATGAAAACAGTACACGATCCTTGTCCTGCAGGTTGGAGAGTACCTAGTAAGGCTGAACTTGAACCATTGACGGCACTTAATACGAGTATTCCTTCATCTGCGGTGAAGGAGGGAGGACTCCTTTTACGATACGATGCGGATCAGTCCCATCTGACATATATTCGATTTACGGGCTATCCCCCAATGCCTACGCAATTGAATGACGTAGGATTTTCCGGATACATGGGTACTTTTGATAGATCTGGTGGATCAAGACAAGTATTTACCGTGAGTCGGGGCGGTGGAATTATTGAAAGTCAGGCCGGTATTTGTTTCACGGCAAAACAAGTGTACGACGCTCATTCGATCCGCTGCATACAAGAACGGACGGATTGATACGACGAACCATAAAGGCTCCCCCACGTGCCTTGCCGCAAACGCTGGGGGAAACGTTCTTTGACATGATGAGATTAATAAGGAAAAGTGATAATCGCTGTTATCATATAAATTGTTATATTTGTATTCACTACTCAAAATAGTGATACTTATGGAAACGAGAAGAATACCGATCGGCATCAGCGATTACAAGAAAATGATAGATGAGGGCTATTATTATGTGGATAAGACCGATTTTATCCGTCAAATAATAGAAGAAGACGCTTTGATCACGCTTCTTCCCCGTCCGCGTCGCTTCGGCAAGACGCTGAACCTTTCGATGCTGCGGTACTTCTTCGAGAAGACTGATTGTAGTGTGTTCCGTCCGTTGTTCGATGGCAAGCGTATCCGGGAGTGGAAGGATTTCGATAAGCATCAAGGTCAATACCCTGTGATCATGTTAACGTTGAAGGACTGCAAGGCGGATACGTTCGAGGACACGTTGGTCAGAATAGGCTATGAGTTGAAAAACGAGTTTACTCGCCATGCTTACTTGCTCGATTCTCCTAAGATGCGGCCTAATTACTTGGATGACTTTATGGCACTTTATGAGGGCAAGGCTTCCCGGGGACAATTAGAGGGTTCGATCCGCTTGCTATCCGAACTGTTGACGCTCCATTGGGGCATGCCCCCTCTGGTATTGCTCGATGAGTATGACACCCCCATTCATGTGGCTTTCGACAAGGGCTTTTATGATCGGATGATCGTCTTCATGCGTAATTTGATGTCAATGGTTTTCAAGGATAATACGTCCATCTTCCGGGGGGTGATCACGGGTATCCTCCGTGTAAGCAAGGAGTCGATCTTTAGCGGGCTGAACAATATCGACGTGGATACCTTGCTGGATCGTCCGATGAGTACGGCGTTTGGCTTCACGCAAGTGGATGTCGACACGCTGCTCGACTCATACTCGTTGGGTGATCAGAAGTCAGAGGTCAAGCACTGGTATAACGGTTACTTGTTCGGGAATGAGGTGGTCTATAATCCATGGTCTGTATTGAACTATATAAATAAAGGTGGTGTCTTTGCCCCTTACTGGGTGAATACGGGCTCAGACGTGTTGCTTCGTCATTTGATAGCGGAGGGCCCCTCCCAAGTACGGAAGGGAATCGAGACGCTTGTCCAAGGCGGTAGCCTGTGTAGCGTGATTAACGACAAGCTGGCTTTCCCGGACCTGTTGTCTAGCGCTTCGAACATCTGGTCTTTCATGCTGTTCAGCGGCTATTTGAAAGCGTCGGAGGGGAGAATGACCCTGGATCACTTGATGTCGTACACCTTGGGGGTGCCGAACACGGAGGTTTCCACGGTTTTTTCTACGATCATCCGGGGTTGGATCAACGACGGCCCGGTGAAGAACGACCGCTTGGAGATGATGCTGCAGGCTTTGGACGAGAACGA
>NZ_QTLZ01000016.1:3173-125396 GCF_003635425.1 Parabacteroides sp. AF27-14 | reverse complement strand
CTTCACAATGCGTATAGATCCCCAGAAGGGTACGGCATGCATAGAATATGGAGTGTGGTAGATAACTGGGGTTCGATTGTCAGGGGGAGGCCCTGTACCTGTGGACGGCGGCGAGAGTCCTTTACCCCCCTTTGTTTTTCTTTTGGTGTTTGATTGTATAGGCTATAGTTACGTAATCGCTTAGCATCATATGTTGATTTATGTGTGTCTTTTGTATTATTGAGAATAATTCCTATCTTTGTACCAAAGAAAGCGATCATTTGAAGAATGAAATTCTTTGATTTTGTTACCAGTTTGTTACCTATAACGGAAAATGTGTTCGCTTTCTTTTGATTTTTAATTAGTTACAAAACCATGGGGATGACCGGTTTTGACAGCGGGTAGAAGTGGTTTGTAAGCATGTAGTGCGTGGTTGGCTTGCACTTAAATCTCAGACAACGAACAATTAACTGGCGAAAATAATTACGCTCTCGCTGCTTAATCGAAGTATAGTAGATTCAAGCTTAATCCCTGCAAAAGTTGCGGGGACGTGACATCACCCGGATGCTGTGGCTCCGAAGCGTTCCGATCAGGTGGTGCAGCAATATCGGAGATAGTTTGAGATAAGCCTCGGGTCTTAGGCGAAACTTTAGAGGATAAGGGATGAGTGGGTGGCTTCGGTCTTGCTCTTCCCCGACAATGAAGGCGAAGATAAACATGTAGAAAGCAAATTAATTCCTCGTTTGGACGAGAGTTCGAATCTCTCCATCTCCACGGAATGAAAAAAGGCCTTACGGATTGTCCGTAAGGCCTTTTTTCATTCATTGTAAACCCATTTATAAGGAGGTGGCGGTACGTATGGACCAGCCTTTTGATGGGGTAATATATCAACCGATTTGACGATTACGTTATTACCTTTCTGGGTACAAACCAGACATTTTGAACGTAATTTCCTTTTAGCCATGTTGAAGACGATATTCGGATTGAAATGAACTCCGTTTATACGAGTCTCAAAATGTAAATGCTCGGTAGTAGCCCTGCCGGTACGTCCGGTTAAGGCGATCGGTTGTCCGGCGAGAACACGATCTCCGGGTTTAACCAAGTTCTTGGAGTTGTGGCTATAGATCGTTTCCAGTCCATTATAATGGCGAACAACGATAACGTTGCCATAGGCGGCGAATGGTTTCGCCATCCTGACAATACCATCGAAAGCAGACACGATCGTATCGTTGGCACAAGTCTTGATATCTACTCCGGAATGATGTCTTCTTCTTCTCCCGTAAGGAGAGATCACGTTTCCATTAGGAAGGGGAAATGCGTATTCCCCGGCGGGGATTAAGGATAAATCAATAATTTCCGTATTATTCTCATCGAATAGCTTGGGGTCCTTGATCGCTATCTGGCTTTTATCACGGGGCGTAAAGGCTTCCGTGATATCTTTTCTAGGAGAATGACAAACCGCTAGCTCCGGAGCTTCCGGCAACATGAAATTGAAATCCACGACGGGAAGAGGAATATTTGCCGTAGGGAAATCCACAGTCTCGGGAGGGGCCGGGCGTGGAGCAGGCTTTTGCGTACGGCAAGACGCAAATAAAATTAGCGTAAGAATGAGTATTCCGTTGTGTATTTTAGATGCCATTAGATATTGTTTTACCACAAAAGTATAAAAAAGCCTCTTTCAATGGCCTATATTTCCGATATGTTTATACTTCTTTTTATTCTTTGTGTTTTTTCTGATAGTTGAATTTGCCTACCTTTGTAAAGGTAAAATGGAGATATTATACGATGATTGAGGGGACTAGTTTGTCTCTTTGGTCAGAGAGGATGACGATATTGTATTTGCTGGTATTTCTCTAAACTGAAAACGACCAATTTAAAGTACACAGAGAAATAGACAATGCGAATACACCTGTATTTGGTGTGTTCCTTTGCCTTATTTCTGTTGTGTACAAGGCATTTGGTCGTGCCGCAGTTTGACGGGTTTAAGGTAAAGTGTAACACACCTTTTCTCAGATGTGGGTTTATTTATGAGATAAGATTACCTTAAAAACGGCTTTTGTATATGAAAGAACAAAAGGAGATACATATCGGTTCGTTAATAAAAGAGAAAATGGAAGAGCGGGGACTTTCGGTTTCCGATTTTGCCCATGCGTTGCATTATGAACGTACCAATATTTATAAGATATTTAAGCGAAGCAGTATTGATGTTGATTTGTTACTGCGTATATCGGAAGTCTTAGCCTATGATTTCTTGCGGGAGGTGTATTTAGCGGACGAACCCCGGCGATATTCAATCACTATAGAAGCGGACAAGGAAGATATAGAGGAGATCCGTAAATGGCTGTTAGAGAAAAGGCGTGAATAAGTTTCACGCTTTCGTGAAATAAGATCACGGTCGATATAAGACCGGTCACTTTGATTGTTTCTACATTTGACCGTCTCGATGTTTCATCATAACATTAGAGAAATAGGTTAAATCAAGGCCGTGCTCTTCTTGTTCCGTATGTGAATATAGGCAGGAAGAAAGCGGCCACTTTTTTCTTCTGTGTACGTGCACAATTCGATTATTTCCTTTATATTTGTCGATAAACAATGAATTGTTAACATTTCTAATATGAAAGTTCTAAAGACCGCCCTGCTATTCCTGATGTGCGTATCTTTCTCCTTCTCCTGTAAGGAAGGGGTAAAGGAAGTAAGGGTGCTGAAACTGGCACACGGATTGCCCCCCAGCCATTCCGTCCATTTGGGATTGCTCTATATGAACGAGCGTCTGAAAGAATTGTCCGGAGGAAAGATGAGCATGGACATTTATTCTTCCGCTCAATTGGGATCCGAAAATCAATGTATAGAGTTGCTTCAAATAGGAAGTCTCGATATCACGAAAGTTTCCTCCGCCGCATTGGAAGGATTTGCCGATCCGTTTAAGGTATTTGGCATACCTTATCTATTCCGTTCCCGTGAGCAGTTTTTCGAGGTGTTGGATGGTTCGGTAGGTAAACAGATATTGGGATCAACGGAACCTTATTGGTTTAGGGGACTCGCTTATTTTGACTCGGGGGCCCGTAGCTTTTATACGGTAAACAAGCAGATTCGTACTCCCGAGGATCTGAAAGGACTGAAGATCCGTGTGCAAAAGAGCCCGATAGCCGTGGAGATGATGAAGACATTCGGTGGTTCGGCTACTCCCGTGGATTGGGGTGAATTGTATACGGCCTTACAAAGTAATGTCGTGGATGGAGCCGAGAATAATACGCCTTCCGTGACGACGGCGTTCCATCATGAGGTGGTAAAATACTATTCAGTCAATGAGCACACGATGTGTCCGGACGTGATCATCATTAGCTTGGCTACTTGGCAGAAGCTGACGGAACAAGAACGTAATTGGCTGCGACAGGCCGCTGACGCCGCCGCTATTTATCAACGGAAACTTTGGGCGGAGCAAGAGAAGCAATCGCTAGAGGAGATGGAAGCGCATGGCGTAGAGATTATTTACCCGGATAAGCAGCCGTTTATGGATGCCGCCGCCCCGATGATCGAGCGGTTTAAGAATGATCCGGTTTTTCATGATTTAATAGATCAAATACAGAATACCCATGAGAAAGATAATTGATAAAGGATTGGAGCTATCGTTGATTTTCTTGATGGCTTTCTTGGTCGTGGATGTGCTATGGCAGGTATTAAGCCGGTATATTCTGGTTTCCCCGAGTTCCGTGACGGATGAATTGGCCGGATATTTATTGATCTGGGTGGGATTGCTGGGGGCCGCTTATGTATCCGGTAAAAATGAGCATCTAGCGATCGATTTATTGCTTCAACATATGCGTCCTTCCCGCAGGAAGCTCTTGCGATTGTTTATCTTCTTGATCGTATTTTTATTCGCTGTATTTGTATTGATCGTAGGAGGGGCTTGGCTGGTATACACTCGTTTTCATTTGGGAGTTACTTCGGCTTCCTTAGAGATTAATTTAGGATATGTGTATTTGGCATTGCCGCTAGGGGGATTGCTTACCGCTTATTATGCGATAGATAACGCGATCGCCTTATTTCGTTCCTCTAATTCTTAAAAGACTGATGATATGGATATTATAGGTATACTCGTATTAGTGATAAGTTTCTTTTTCCTGCTGGTGGTCGGGGTTCCGGTAGCGTATAGCATCGGTGTGGCGGGTATATTGACGATGCTCGTGAATATAGACTCGCTTCCCGCCCTTACGACTTATGCGATGCGTATGGCTTCGGGTCTGGACAGTTTCGCTCTGCTGGCGATCCCGTTTTTTATATTGGCGGGGAATATCATGAATAGCGGAGGTATCGCCTTGCGCTTGATCGATTTCGCTAAAGTGCTGGTCGGACGGTTGCCCGGAGGACTGGCGGTGGTCAATGTCGTGGCGAATATGTTATTCGGGGCGATCAGTGGCTCTGCCGCCGCCGCTGCCTCTGCTATCGGGAGTATTATGACACCGGAGATGAAAAAGGCCGGTTACGATCCGAATTTCAGTGCCGCCGTAAATATCTCTTCCGCCACTACCGGCATGACGATACCTCCGAGTAATGTCTTGATCGTTTACTCCTTGGCGAGTGGTGGAGTCTCTGTATCCGCCTTGTTTATGGCTGGTTATCTACCGGGAATTCTTACGGGAGTGGCGATCATGATCGTAGCCGCTATGTTTGCCGCACGAAAGGGGTATCCGGTTGGCGTACGTGTTCCGTTCTCGGAGGCGACAAGGGTATTTTTCAGGGCGATCCCTAGTTTGATGCTATTGGTGATCGTGATCGGAGGAATCTTGGCGGGATTGTTTACGGCTACCGAGGCTTCGGCGATCGCTGTACTGTATGCGTTAATCCTCTCTTTTATCTATAAAGAACTTACTTGGGCTAAATTGCCGCAAGTGTTATTGCGATCGGCCAAGACTACGGCTATCGTCCTTCTTTTGGTGGCGACCTGTACGGGTTTATCTTGGATCATGAGTTATGAGAATATTCCTCAGACGGTAAGTGCCGCTTTGCTAAGTATAAGCGACAATCCGGTGGTCATCTTGATACTTATCAACGTGATCCTATTGATTGTCGGGATCTTTATGGACATGACGCCCGCTGTCTTGATCTTTACCCCGATCTTCCTGCCGATAGCGACGGGGCAATTGGGGATGGACCCGGTACATTTCGGGATCATGATGGTATTGAACCTTTGTGTGGGATTATGTACGCCACCGGTGGGTTCGGTATTGTTTATCGGATGTAGCGTAGCGGGGACAAAGATCGATCAGGTGATCCGTCCGTTGCTGCCGATGTTCGCGGCGATGGTTATCGTCTTGTTCTTGGTGGCCTTCTTGCCGGATTTAAGTTTATTGATTCCCCGGTTGTTCGGTTTGTGATGTTCCCCCATAGGGTCGAGGTAGCCTTGTGCTATAAATAGGGCAGTACTGTGTACGAAGTATTCCAGTACTTACGTGCTGAGTACCGCAATACTTCGTACAGAGTACTGTAGTACTTTAGCCACAGTACTGCGGTACTTTGTACACAGTACTGCGCTAACTGTAAGACGCTGTCTTTTTAATGTCCTTTGAACAGGGATAAGGCGATACCCATCTCCAATCCCCGTAGCTCGGCCAGACCCCGTAAACGTCCGATGCAGGAGTAGCCCGGGTTGGTTTTCTTCTTTAGGTCGTCTATCATTTGATGTCCATGATCCGGTCGCATGGCGATGGAGCATTGGCGGCGTTGTTGCAATTCCAGTAAGGCTTTCATGACACCGTACATATCCACATCGCCCTCCAGATGGTTCGCCTCGAAGAAATTACCCTCGGAATCTCGTTGCGTGCTGCGGAAATGAACGAAATCGATCCGATCCCCGTAACGTTCCATGATCCCGGCCAAGTCGTTATCACTTCTGACACCGAAAGAACCTGTGCATAGGCAAAGCCCGTTGCTTGGATTCGGCACGGCCTCTATTAACTTCCGGAAATCATCTTCCGTGCTTAAGATACGGGGAAGCCCGAGAATGGAATAGGGGGGATCATCCGGATGGATAACGAGCTTGACACCGGCCTCGTCCGCCACGGGAGCTATTTCCCGTAAGAAATAGATCAGGTTCGAGCGAAGTCTCTCCGCGTCGATATCTTTATAACGGTCTAACGCTTCCCTGAACTGCTCGATCGTAAAAGTCTCTTCCGAGCCGGGTAGTCCGGCGATCATATTGCGAACCAACAGCTGGCGGTCTTCCTCGCTCATAGCGTCATAGCGTGCCTTGGCTTTCGCCTTGTCCGCCTCCGTATATTCGGCTTCCGCCGCCGGTCGTTTCAATATAAATAAGTCGAACGCCATAAAAGCCGCGCGTTCAAAGCGCAAGGCTTTGGAACCATCCGGCATCGTATAAGCCAAATCGGTACGAGTCCAGTCCAATACCGGCATGAAGTTGTAAGTAACTACCCGGATATCGCAAGCTCCCAGATTACGGATGCTTTGTTTGTAGTTCTCTATATAGGTTTGAAAATCCCCGGTTTGCGTCTTGATATGCTCGTGTACGGGCACACTCTCAACCACACTCCACCGTAATCCGGCGGATTCGATCAAGGCTTTCCGCTTTTGAATCTCTTCCGTAGTCCAAACTTCCCCGTTCGGGATATGGTGCAACGCATTTACGATACCGGTGGCACCCGCCTGACGGATGTCCCAAAGGCTGACAGGATCATTCGGTCCGTACCAACGCCAAGTTTGCTCACATAGATACATAATGAATAATTTTTAAATTTATCAATGTGCCAATATACCAATGCGGTTTGATGCATGGCTGGTTGGCACATTGGCACATTATTTAGATGGAGAAAGCGTCGAAACCTCCGTCTATGGGGATCACGGTACCGGTTACGAATGCGGAGGCGTCGCTCGCCAGCCATTGTAAAGTACCGAGTAACTCCTCCGGTTTTCCTAAGCGGCGGAACGGCGTGTGCGCGACGATCGTGTTGCAACGATCACTAGGTGATCCATCCGGATTGCTCATCAATGCCCGGTTCTGCTCGGTAAGGAAGAATCCCGGTGCCATGGCGTTCACTCGCAGGCCCTCTCCGAATTTAATCGCCAGCTCCCCGGCCATGTATTGCGTGAAATTGTTGATAGCGGCTTTCGCGCATCCATAGCCAACCACACGAGTCAATGGGCGTAGGGACGATTCGGACGAGATATTAATAATGCTTCCTTTCCCTTGCCCCACCATGACCTCGGCGAAGACCATTGTCGGCAGTACGGTCCCGAATAAGTTCAGGTCCACGACCGTCCGGAAAGCATCGATATCCAGATCAAAGATCGTCTTGTCGGGAGGAATCGTCGCTCCGGCTTGGTTGCCACCCGCCAAATTGACTAAAACATCAATCTTCCCATATGCTTTCAATATCTCTTGCTTGTTTTGCTCCAGCAAGGCTTTATCCAGTACGTTTGAAACCAAGAATAAGGCCTCGCCCCCTTCCGCTTTAATCTCATTGACCAAGGCAGATCCTTTTTGCTCGTTTCGTCCGAGGATTACGACATACGCGCCTTCTCTCGCCAAGTGCTTGGCCATGCAGGCTCCTAATATACCATAGCCTCCGGTCAACAAAATCACTTTCTCTTTTACGCTAAATAAGGAGTTCATCAGATATAATTATTGTAGTATTGTATATTTTCCTTTACCAAGATATCGATCGGCATATAATTGACAGGCTCAATTTTCTCCTTAAGGATCAAATACCTGAAAAGTGCCTTGATACAATGATATCCTTGTACCTCCGGTCGCTGGGCGATCAAATGCGTGATCAAGCCGTTTTCCAGATAACGGACATTCGGTTCTATCACATCGTAGCCAAGAAGCTTGAAAGGATAGTCCGGCCGTTCGCTACTTAGATAATCTCCAAGGAAATGGGCCCTCGAATTAAAGATGATACCGATTCTTACTTGAGGATATTTGTCGAAGAAAGTATTCAGTAGCCTCTTATTCTCCTCCTTATCATCCGCGTGCACATGCAGCAAATGAATCTTTCCCTTGAATGAGGTATTGGCGAGATAATCCCGGAATCCTTCCTCTCGCTTCTGCACTTGCGTAGAACATGAATCCCCCTTACGGGTGAAACGGAAAATCACTAGATCGTCCTCTTCACGGATTTGCTCGAATAAAAGGCGTCCCGCTATATATCCCGAATCATATGAATGCGTTCCGTAGTAAGAGATACAATTCGTGTGATCGATAAAAGAATCGATCAATATATAAGGAATACCTTTCTGGTCTAGCCGCTGGGCCAAGGTCAAGACACTTTGCTTGAATAATGTAGCGATGATAACCCCTTGACAATCCGCGGTCTCTATCTTCGGGATTAATTCGTCGAAACTGTTGCTGTCGTATTGGTCAAAATAGATTTGCTCGACATCGATATTATAGCTAAACAATTCCCGTTCCGCTTTCTCTATCCCTTGGCTTAGTTTCGCCCAGTATTCCCCTTCATGGAAAGAAGGGATCAAAGCGATGAAATGATATTTTTTCTTCAACGCTAAAGAACGGGCTATCAGATTTGGTTGATAGTCAATTTCTTTTAAGACTTTCTCCACCTTTTTCCGTGCATCCTCCGATACCTTTCCCCGCTCATGTAAAATGCGGTCTACCGTACCGGTTGATACGCCGGATAATTCGGCGATATCTTTTATCCTGTAATTTTTATTCATGGTATAGATTGTAGTGTGTATTCGTCCTCTCTGTTTATTCGAGTATTTGAAGAGGAGTGTTCAATTTACGGAAAACGTAGCCATACATCATATAGATAAGAGGAACGGCGACGAAAATTCCGATACCGAACAAAATACATCCTAATATCAGGATCCCGATCATAACCAACGCCAGAATGAACAGAGGCAATACTTGTCCTTTCGTTATCTCCCAGCTTTTATGCAAAGACTCGATAATCCCGGCGTTTTCCTCGATAATAAAGGCTTGGAAGAACTGAAGGCGCAATGCCAGATAAATACCGGGGATGATAAAAAATAAGAAACCCGCCAATACGACAAATCCCGTGATAAGACTCGCTAGAAAGTAGGTGATGATATTCTTTGTCTGTTGTCCATATGCGGAAAACTGAGGTTCTTCCCCATCCAACGCCTGAAATATATTTTTCATATATCCTAAGGAGAAAATAATGGAGAATAACGCGCTGATCACGTTTACGATGATTTTACCGATCATAGAACTTTGCATGGGCATCGCGAACGCTGTCAGCGTGAAAGACAAGATACAATATCCGATTAATAATCCGGCTAATATCCATAGCTGCGACTTCGTTCCCTTCCATGCGGTACTGAATACTTCTGATATTATAAATTTAGGTTCCATAATGTATAATATTTGTTTATTGTGTGTGGACACAAATGTAAAATATATTGTTGAAAAAAACAATTTTATTTTCGTTTGAAACCAAAAGAGAAGTATTTCAACAGGTGCTTCCTTCTAAGTGCTATTAATTTAGGTGAAAAAGATAAGTAGGAAACAGAAAATCGTGTAAAAAGTTTCTACATTTGTAGGATGAAACAGCGAGTAAAGACCCTATTGTGTGAATAGATGTAAAAGATCTCCACTTGGGTTAGAAAGAGAAGGTAACTGAAAAACAGCCTTGAATATATAATTATATACAAATATGGATAAACGAATGCTGAAAATTACGATTACTCAGTTAAGGCAGATCGCATTGTTTGCGGTTGGTATGTCTTTATTAACTGCCTGTGGAAACAGTCAGAGTGGTATGAAATTAGGGGATGCTGAGTTCGCTGTGATGGCGGTCAATTCAACGACTAGCGACCAAACAACATCCTATCCGGCTACCATCAAAGGTACGCAGGATATCGAAGTCCGTCCTCAAGTTTCTGGATTTATCGTGAAATTATGTGTGGATGAGGGAGCTACGGTTCGTAAAGGACAGGCGTTGTTCCAAATTGATCCTACGCAGTACGCTGCCGCGGTAGGTCAGGCTAAGGCCGCGGTAGAGATGGCGAAGGCAAACGTAAGCACTTTAACATTGACCGAGAAGAATAAGAAAACTTTGTTTGATCAGAAAATCATCAGTGATTTCGAGTATCAGACTGCCGTGAACCAGCTGATGTCGGCAAAAGCGAGCTTGGCGCAGGCGGAGGCTCAATTGGTTAGCGCTAACCAGAACTTGTCTTTCTGTACGGTTACAAGTCCCTCGAACGGTGTTGTCGGTACATTCCCGTATCGTGTAGGTAGCTTGGTAAGCGCTTCGATCGCTCAACCGCTGACTACCGTATCTGAGATCGGTGATATGTATGTGTATTTCTCTATGACGGAAAAGGAGCTATTGGCATTGACGAAAGCCGGTGGTACCTTGAAAGAGCAATTAGAGAAGATGCCGGCCGTAAGACTGCAATTGGCGGATGGCTCTACGTACCATCATGAGGGTAAGATTGATGCCGTGAGCGGTGTTATCGATCAATCTACCGGTTCTGTAAGCATGCGTGCTATTTTCTCTAACGAGGGAAATGTCTTACGAAGCGGTGGTACTGGTAATATTATCTTCCCATATACGATGAACGATATCATTACGATCCCTCAATCGGCTACCGTGGAGATCCAGGATAAGAAATTCGTATTTGTATTGCAGCCTGATAATACCGTGAAGAATACCGAGATCAAGGTTTCCAATTTGAATGATGGCAAAAATTATTTAGTGACGGGAGGCTTGAAGTCCGGTGATAAGATTGTCGTGGAAGGCGTACAGATCTTGAAAGACGGCCAGGAAATCCAGCCGATTACTCGTGAGCAGCAAAAGGCAAAGTACGATCAGGCCTTGAAAGACCAGCATGACGGTAATTTGCAGACTGCTTTTAATTAATAGGTATATAGAATAAGACAAATATTCGCTTTTGTCGAGTAAAAACGAAAGATATGAAATTAGATAGATTTATAAACCGCCCGGTGCTCTCCACGGTGATTTCCATCTTGATTGTCATCTTGGGTTTCCTAGGCTTGATTTCCTTGCCGGTTACCCAATATCCGGATATCGCCCCTCCAACCGTTTCGGTAAGGGCAACTTATACGGGTGCCAATGCGCAAACGGTATTGAATAGTGTGATCGCGCCTTTGGAAGACCAGATCAATGGTGTTGAGAACATGATGTATATGAGTTCCAATGCCTCTAATAATGGTTCCGCGGATATCTCCATTTATTTTAAGCAAGGAACGGACCCGGATATGGCGGCTGTCAATGTGCAGAACCGTGTATCTATGGCACAAGGTTTGTTGCCTGCCGAGGTAACGCAGATTGGTGTGACGACCCAGAAACGTCAGAACTCAATGTTGTTGGTTTTCTCCGTATACGCGGAAGATGATCGTTATGACTCAGAGTTTCTTGAGAATTACGCGAAGATTAACTTGATCCCGGAAGTCCAGCGTGTGCCGGGTGTCGGTGATGCCAACGTGTTGGGTACGGACTACTCCATGCGTATTTGGTTGAAGCCAGATGTGATGGCCCAATATAAATTAAGTCCGAGCGACGTAACCGTTGCCTTGTCTGAACAAAACGTAGAGGCCGCTCCGGGTTCGTTCGGCGAACAAGGAAATCAGTCTTTCCAATATACGATCCGCTATAAAGGACGTTTGCAAGAGGCTAATGAGTTTGAGCAGATAGTTGTAAAGGCTTTGCCGGATGGTGAGGTCTTGCGTTTGAAAGATATCGCCGATATCGAGTTGGGGCGTTTGACTTACAACTTTATCAACCGTGTAAATGGTCACGACGCCGTTACCTGTATCGTTTACCAGATGCCGGGAACCAACGCTACGGAAACAATTAGTAACATTGAAACCTTGCTGGAGGAAACCCAGTTGACAATGCCTCCCGGAATGAAGGTGAATATTTCCATGAATGCCAATGACTTCTTGTTCGCTTCTATCCATGAGGTAATCAAGACTTTGTTGGAGGCGTTCGTATTGGTGTTTATCGTGGTATATGTGTTCTTGCAGGATTTGCGTTCTACGTTGATTCCGGCTATCGCTATCCCGGTTGCCTTGATCGGTACCTTCTTTATGTTATCCTTGATCGGATTTAGTATCAACTTGTTGACTCTTTGTGCTATGGTGCTTGCCATCGCGATTGTGGTCGATGATGCGATCGTCGTCGTCGAGGGTGTCCATGCCAAGTTGGACCAAGGGTACAAGTCGGCGAAACTCGCTTCTATCGATGCCATGAGTGAGTTGGGTGGCGCTATCGTCTCCATTACGTTGGTCATGATGTCCGTGTTTATTCCCGTAAGTTTCATGGGAGGTACGGCCGGTACGTTCTATCGCCAGTTCGGTCTGACGATGGCGATCGCTATCGGTTTGTCCGCTTTGAACGCCTTGACATTGAGTCCCGCCTTGTGTGCGATATTCCTGAAACCGCATGATGAGGAGCATAAAGAAAAGAAAACGACATTTATTTCCCGTTTCCATACCTCATTCAATGCGGCTTACGATTCTTTGCTAGCTAAGTATAAGAAGCAGGTCGTGTTCTTTATCCAGAAGAAATGGCTTTCATTCGGTATTGTCGCCGGTTGTATCGCCGTATTGGTATTCTTGATGCAGGTTACGCCTACCGGTATGGTGCCGAACGAGGATACGGGTACGATCATGGGTGCCGTTACGTTACCACCGGGAACTTCCCAGGAGCGTACCTATGAGGTGATGAATAAGGTCGATAGTTTGATCGCTGCGGATCCGGCGGTAGAGTCGCGTACGGCGGTTGTTGGTTTCAGTTTTATCGGTGGTCAAGGACCTTCTTACGGCTCATTTATCATCAAGTTGAAAGACTGGGAAGACCGTTCTATGATGCAGAACTCGGATATCGTATATGGTAGTTTGTTCATGCGTGCCCAAAAGATCGTGAAAGACGCTCAGGTATTGTTCTTTACGCCGCCTATGATCCCGGGTTACTCAGCGTCCAGTGATATTGAGTTGAATATGCAGGATAAGACCGGAGGTAATTTGGATCGTTTCTTTGATATCTCCAAGGAATATATGGCCGCTTTGACGGCACGTCCGGAGATCAAGTCCGCTCAAACTACGTTTAACCCGAACTTCCCGCAATACGAGATCGATATCGACGCTGCCGCTTGTAAGAAAGCCGGTATCAGTCCGAAGGACATCTTGTCTACCTTGCAGGGATATTATGGTGGTTTATATGCCTCTAACTTCAACCGTTTCGGTAAGATGTACCGTGTAATGGTGCAAGCGGATCCCGATTTGCGTAAGAATATGGAGTCCATGAAGAACATCAAGGTAAAGAGCGGTAACGATATGGCTCCGATTTCCCAGTTCATTACGATGAAGAAGGTATATGGCCCGGATATCATCAGCCGTTTCAATATGTATACCGCCATCAAGGTCATGGTTGCCCCGGCGGATGGTTATACCAGTGGTCAGGCGTTGAAAGCGATTGACGAGGTGGCTAAGACAACGCTTCCGGCAGGTTTCGACTATGAGTTAGGTGGTATGGCACGTGAGGAGGCAAGTACGAGTGGCAGTACGACGGCTTTGATCTTCTTGTTGTGTTTCGTATTCGTTTACTTGCTGTTGAGCGCGCAGTATGAGAGTTACATCCTTCCTTTGTCCGTATTGCTCTCCGTGCCGTTCGGTTTGATGGGTAGCTTCTTGTTCGTCCAAGGTTGGGCCGCTTTGGGAAATATCCCGGCGTTGAAGATGATCGTAGGAACCATGTCTAACAATATCTATATGCAGATCGCCTTGATCATGTTGGTAGGTTTGTTGGCGAAGAACGCTATCTTGATCGTAGAGTTCGCTTTGGAACGTCGTCGTATGGGTATGAGTATCACATGGGCTGCCGTATTAGGAGCCGCCGCCCGTTTGCGTCCGATCTTGATGACCTCATTGGCGATGGTGGTCGGATTGTTGCCTATGATGTTCGCGTTCGGAGTAGGAGCGCACGGTAACCGTACATTGGGTACAGCGGCTATCGGCGGTATGTTCATCGGTATGATCTTCCAGATCTTTATTGTTCCGGTTTTGTTCGTGGTATTCCAGTACTTACAGGAGAAATTCAAGCCGATCGAATGGGAAGATTTGGATAACAGCGATATGAGTACGGAAATAGAACAGTACGCTAAAATAAAATAAGAGATGACAATGAAGAAACAAATTATATATATGGTATGTGCGACTGCTTTGTTAAGCAGTTGCCATATCTATAAGGCATACGAGCGTCCGGATTCCATCGATGCGACGGGAATTTATCGTGATCCGGTTTCCGAGACTGATACATTAGCCTCCGCGGATACGACCAATATGGGAAACCTTCCTTGGAAGGAAGTTTTTCGTGATCCGAAGTTACAGGCGTTAATTGAGGAGGGATTAGCCAATAATGTAGATATGCAGGCAGCCGTTCTTCGGGTAGAGGAAGCGAAAGTATTGTTGACTTCCGCCCGTCTGTCTTTCTTGCCTTCTATTAATTTCGCTCCCCAAGGGACGATTACATCGATTGGAAATAGCGAATACGTAAAGGCTTACTCAACGCCTTTGGCCGCTAGCTGGGAGGTTGACCTATTCGGAAAGCTTTTGAACGCGAGCCGTGGCCAAAAAGCTTCCTACTTACAGAGCCAGTATTCAAGACAGGCCGTGCGCTCTCAATTGATCGGTGGTATAGCGAATACTTATTATACCTTGTTGATGCTTGATCGGCAGGTGGAAATTACCGCTAAGACGGTTGATATCTATAAAGAGAATGTTCGTGTCATGGAGGCTATGAAGATAGCGGGTATGGCTACCGAGGCTGCCGTGACGCAAATGCGTGCCGCTTACCATCAGGTTTCCGGCTCGTTGATCGAGCTGGAGAGCCAGGTGCGTAGCGTGGAAAACTCATTGTCCGTGTTATTGGCTAAGGCCCCTCAACAGATCGATCGGGGTACTTTGGAGGAACAAGTAATGCCGGAGGATATCATGGTGGGTGTACCTTTGCAATTGTTGGAGAATCGTCCGGACGTGAAGATCGCGGAGATGACACTTGCTAGTGCCTATTATACGACGAACAAAGCCCGTGCCGCTTTTTATCCGGGATTGAATATCACGGCGACAGCAGGCTGGACGAATGGTTCAGGCATCTCTGTCGCCAATCCGGGCCAATTTATGTTTCAAGCTTTGGCTTCGTTGGCCCAACCGATCTTCAACAATGGTAAGTTGGTCGCTAACTTGAAGGTATCGAAGGCAGAAGAGAAGATCGCTCAAATGAATTATCAGCAGACAATTCTGGAAGCAGGTAAGGAGGTGAGTGATGCTTTACATCAGTATGATGCCACGAGCAAGAAGCTTGTCCAAGATAGAGCGCAGATCGAGCAGCTAGAGAAAGCGGTGGCTTATACCAGCGCCTTGTTCCAGTCGGCTCAATCTACTTATTTGGAAATCCTTTCCGCACAGCAGAGCCTCTTGAGCGCTCAGTTGACGGAAGTATCCGACAATGTGCAACGTATGCAAGCGGTTGTCAGTTTATACAGTGCCATCGGTGGTGGTAGAGAATAATAACCTTTAAATGTAGTAAAGTTATGATTAGTCCATTAGCATATGTAGATTCAAGCGCAAAGATCGGGAAGAACGTTACGATTCATCCTTTTGCGTACATTGATAAGAACGTGGAGATCGGGGATGATTGCGAGATCATGCCTCATGCCAGCTTGATGAGCGGTACACGCATGGGAAATCGCAACCGTGTATTTAACGGAGCTGTTATCGCTGCTGAGCCTCAGGATTTCTTTTATAAGGGAGGTGATACGATCGCCGTAATCGGAGATGACAACGTGATTCGTGAGAATGTGGTGATTAACCGTTCCTCGACAGCGGAAGGACGTACTAGTATCGGTAATGGTAATTTCTTGCATGAGGGGGTACATGTTTCTCATGATACGCGGATCGGAAATCGTAGTGTATTCGGCTATGGTAGTAAGATTTCCGGAAATTGCATCTTGGAAGATTACGTGATCTTCGGAGGCAATGTGTTGATGAGCCAAGGATCCCGGGTTGGGGCTTGGGCGATGATTCAAACCGGCTGTCGTTTCCGTAAGGATATCCCTCCTTTTATCGTAGCGGCAAAGGAGCCTACCACGTATTATGGCGTGAACTCTTTCATCATGTCTCATGAGGGATTCTGTGAAAAGGTTATCAAGCACATCAGTCATGCGTACCGGATCATCTTCCAAGGAAACAGCAGCCTTACGGATGCCTTGTTAATGATCAAGGATCAGGTTCCGATGAGTAAGGAGATCCAACATATTATAGATTTCGTTGGTGAGTCTAAATTAGGTATTGTCAAATAAATACCAATAACAAACGATAGGTAAAAGCCGAAGGAAATCATTTCCTCCGGCTTTTTTATATAATGGAAGGACGGTTTGGTTAATAATGTTTGTTAAATAATGGTAAACGTGCAGCATTTGTCTCTTTTTAAGTGTCTTACTAAAAGACAACACGCAATGAAATCCAATAAAGGAGGTTTAATATGAAAAAGTCATTTTTATTATATCTTATCATGTCTGTATTTCTCATCGGTTATTGCGCTTGCGATAATGATGAGGAAAATTTTGATACGGCTACTACCGGACAAGTGATCAAAGTCCCGGATGATATCAAATCTTTTAATTCAGTTACAAAAGAAATCGTTTTCGAGAAGAATATTTCTATCAAGCAAGACGTGCTAGGCAATGAGAAGGTTGAATTCCGGATAGCTGGAAACGGTCACTTCACGGTAGGCAGTATCTCTTCGATAAGTTCCGTTATCTATAATGCCCCAGTCTTATTAGGGGATTATCAGAGATATTATTTATATGATGGATATCCTGTTGTAGATGTTCTACAAAATGAGGTAAGGAACCAAGAGGAAAGGGACGAAAACATGCAAAAGATAGAGAAAGCTTGGAGCAACTTCCTGAAAGTATTGAATGAGGCTGGAAAGTTGAAGTAGTGATTACCGGTTTGGGATGAAACGAATAAACTTAGTGAAGCTCGTATTGAACTAGTGAAGGCTTTTCATATTCAAACAAAAACTGTACTTTTGTCATAAATGCTTTACCGTGATCTTTTGAAATAAATCAATGGAGATACGTATGTATCTTCAGAGATTGAAAAATACGAATATTATCTTCGTTCCGTCGTAACTGTCCGTATCCACATAAAAAGAAAGAGGCCAACCCCGAAGGACCAGCCTCTTTTATCGCTTTAATAGAAATTCAAATTAAAGTGCACCCACTTCTTTCAAAGCCTCGTTAGTCTTATGAACAGCGGCAGCGCTCTTAGCGAACAACTCTTTCTCCTCAGCTGTCAATTCCAACTCAACGATCTTCTCGATACCGTTCTTGCCAAGGATAACTGGAACACCGATGCAGAGATCAGATTCACCGTACTCACCTTCCAAGTAAACAGAGCAAGGAACCATCTTGCCTTGGTTGTGGATGATAGACTCAACAACGAATGCTCCAGCAGCACCCGGTGCATACCAAGCAGAAGTACCTAACAATTTAGTTAATGTAGCGCCACCAACCATTGTGGAAGCAACAACCTCTTGCAATTTCTCTGCGCTTAACAATTTGCTAACAGGGATACCTTTGTAAGTAGCCAAGCGAGCCAACGGAATCATTGTAGTGTCACCGTGACCACCGATTACCATACCCTCAACCTCGTTAGCGTTACAGCCTAGAGCCTGAGACAAGAAATATTTGAAACGAGAGCTATCCAAAGCACCACCCATACCGATGATACGGTTCTTCGGCAAGCCTAAAGACTTCAATGACAAATAAGTCATTGTATCCATCGGGTTAGAGATAACTACCAAGATTGCGTTCGGAGAGTATTTCAAGATGTTTTGAGCTACGCTCTTAACGATACCAGCGTTAACACCGATCAGTTCTTCGCGAGTCATACCCGGTTTACGAGGAATACCAGAAGTGATAACTACAACGTCAGAGTTAGCTGTCTTCTC
The DNA here is from genome assembly GCF_003635425.1 of Parabacteroides sp. AF27-14. Classification (NCBI taxonomy): domain Bacteria; kingdom Pseudomonadati; phylum Bacteroidota; class Bacteroidia; order Bacteroidales; family Tannerellaceae; genus Parabacteroides; species Parabacteroides sp. AF27-14. The sequence goes on along the minus strand of NZ_QTLZ01000016.1, from coordinate 107,436 downwards.
ATAATCGTTTGTGCAACCTACAACCTTAGTATCGAAACCTAGCAATTGAGCGGTCTGCATCATATCCATCGCTTTACCTTCGGATACGCCTTCCTTTACGTCTAGCATTACAACTTCGTCTGCCACTTCATTGAAGGCAAGAACATTTGCGCAAGTAGCGCCTACATTTCCGGCACCAACAACTGTTACTTTTGACATAATAAATAAGTTTTAGTATGTTATTACTTAATAATACGCTATGTTTTTTAACGATGGCAAAGGTACAATCTATTACGGAATAAAGAAATATTTCCGTATATATTTTTGAGGGACATTATTAAATATCGCTAAAGCCTTGTCGAGGCTTCTTGACAACTTGGTACGCTTTTATTTTTAAGATCTTGAGGAAATGTTGTATCTTGGGTGCGAACAAAACTTAACCGAGGGAAGTTTTATTTACATGGGTTATTAATCTTAAATCCAACGTACTTATGAAAGTTCTTATATATATCCGAAAAGTCCTGTTTTTGTTTCTGTGCGGGGCCTTGTCTTTCTCTTACGGCTACGGTCAGGAGCTGCCGCTTCTGCCGGATACGATCAAGCCTCTCTTGTCGGACTCCAATTTGATAGATGAGTTGATCACTGTCGGATATGCTACGGGCAATCGTAGTACTTTATCCGGTTCCGTAAACCGGGTGAATGAAGGGGGGATGAATGAGGGACTGATCTCTACACCCTTGGACGCTCTTCGGGGAAGGGTGTCCGGCGTTAGTATCCCGGTTGGAGGAAATAGCGCCGCTGCCTTGGCTGCCGTCCGGGTCCGGGGTACAACTTCCTTAACGGGAGGTAATGATCCGTTGGTGATTATTGATGGGGTTTTTGCCGATCTTAATTTGCTTAGCTCGATCTATCCGGCGGATATCGAGAACTTCACGATCTTGAAAGATGCCTCTGAGACTGCTCAATATGGTTCTCGTGGTGCTTCCGGTGTTATCGAGGTAACGACTAAGAAAGGGCGGCAGGGAGCTTTTAGTATCAGTTATGATGGGAGTTTCGGTGTGGAGGCGGCTTATAAAAGTTTGGATATGTTATCGGCGAATGGTTTCCGGAAACTGGCGGAGGAACGTAATATCGGTATTTTAGATTTAGGGAATAATACGGACTTTCAGGATGAGATTACCCGGTTGGGGCTGGTGCAGAATCATCATATCGCTTTTGGGGGTGGTTCGGAGACTTCCAGTTATCGTGCCTCCTTGGGATTTGTGGAAAGGGAAGGGGTTATCCGAAATACGAACTCACGTAATTTTACGACCAAGTTGAATATTACGCAGCATGCGTTCAATGATCTTCTGGTCTTTGATTTAGGCATATTTGGTTCCTTGCTAAAAAATGCTTATTTAAATGATGTACAGAAGATGTTCTATTCCGCCGCTACTTTCAACCCGACATTTCCGAATCATAAGAATATGGAGACGGGTAGCTGGGATCAAATAACCAACGCTAGCCAGATCACGAATCCTTTGGCTTGGTTGGAGGTGAAGGATGATGATTCGAATGCTCATATAAATACGCACTTAAAACTGGTTTTTAACTTGAGTAAGCATTTAATGTTTACGGCTTTCGGTTCGTATACCTATAATGTGGTAGATAACGCCCAATACCTCCCTACTTCGGTTTGGGCACATGGGCAGGCTTATCGGGGGGAGCGGAAAACAGAATCTTTATTGGGAGATTTCATGTTGGCCTATAAAAAAGACTTTGGTTTGCATCAGCTAAATGTATTGGGATTGGCGGAAGCTCAGAAAATGATAACGAGAGGTTTTTATACGACTGCGACGAATTTCAGTACCGATCGTTTTGGTTATGATAATTTACAGGCAGGTGCGGTACGTTTATGGGAGGGGACCGGTTCTTACTATGAGGCTCCTCATCTGGCTTCTTTCCTTGGACGTGTGAATTATATTTATGATGGAAAGTATATCGCTACCGTGAATGCCCGAGCGGATGCCTCCTCGAAAGTGGGGGCCAATAATAAATGGGGTTTTTTCCCTTCGGCTTCTGTCGCTTGGGTGTTGACCGAAGAGGAGTTTATGGAAGGTATCTCGTGGGTAAGGAATTTAAAGATTCGTTCGGGATATGGCCTATCCGGTAATCAAGACGCGATCGATTCTTACAACTCTTTGCGATTGATGAAGCCTAATGGGGTTGTTTCCGTAAATGGTGCGCCCACCGTTACCTTGGGTACGATCCGTAATGCGAATCCGGACTTGAAATGGGAGGTAAAACGTACGTTCAATGCCGGTATCGATGCCGGGTTTTTCGACAATCGTTTTATTCTCGCCGTAGATTATTATAATTCCAAGACGGATGATATGTTGTATTTATACGATGTAAGCGTTCCGCCTTTCGCTTATAATAAAATGTTGGCGAATCTGGGGTCGATGCGGAATAGTGGTGTGGAATTGGGTATTGGCGTCACACCCTTGCGTACGAAAGATATGGAATTGAATATAAACGTAAACGTAACTTTCCAACGGAATAAATTGCTCTCCTTGAGCGGTTACTATAAAGGGGAATATATGTCCGCCCCGGAATATACCAGCATCTCGGATTTAAATGGGGCTGGTTTCCATGGAGGGTATAATCATATCGTTTATCAAATGGTCGGACAGCCTTTGGGGGTTTTTTATTTACCGAAATGTACAGGTTTGGTTTCCGACGGGAATGGTGGCTATAAGTATGAGATTGAGGACTTGAACGGGAACGGGGTGAGTTTGGAGGATGGTGAGGATCGTTATATTGCGGGACAAGCCATGCCGAAAACACTTTTAGGCTCTAATATCAGTTTCCGATATAAACAATTCGATCTATCAGTACAGATTAACGGAGCCTTTGGGCATAAGATTTATAATGGAACATCGCTAACTTATATGAATATGGATATATTCCCGGATTATAACGTGTTGCGAGAAGCTCCATCCCTGAATATTCAAGATCAGACGGCTACGGATTATTGGTTGGAGAAAGGGGATTATATCAATTTTGATTATTTGACGTTGGGTTGGAACGTGCCTCTGGGTAATTTAAGGAAATATGTAAGAAACGTACGGCTTTCGGTTTCCGTAAATAATTTGGCGACAATTACAGGTTATTCGGGATTGACTCCGATGATAAATAGCTCTATCGTAAATAATACGTTAGGTATAGACGATAAGCGATCTTATCCGGTGGTTCGTTCCTATACGATGGGGTTGAGTTTTAATTTTTAAAAAGGTGTTCGTATGAGAAAGCTTTCTATTTTATCCTATATATTTGCGGGTTTGATGTTATCGTCGTGCGATGGCTATCTGAAAGAGGACCCTCGTGATCAGCTTTATCCGGAGGATGCGTACGATACCCCTCAGAATGTCTATCTGAATACGGTTGCTTCCTTATATAATTATATCGGCGGTTATAGCGATAGCCAAGGATTGCAGGGAACGTACCGGGGTGTCTACGACTTGAATACCTTTACGACTGACGAGGCCATGCTCCCGACTCGTGGCGGCGACTGGTATGACGGTGGTTTCTGGCAAGGTCTCTTCTTGCATAAGTGGGGAACGAATAGTGACGCTATCCAAGCTACTTGGGAATATCTGTATAAAGTAATCGTATTAAGCAATCAATCTTTAGAGATATTAGGCGAGTTGCGGCAAAAAACGGATTATAACGATTTAGATCGGTATGAGGCGGAGGTTCGTGCCTTGCGTGCGATGTATTATTATTATTTAGTCGATATGTTTGGCCGTGTCCCTCTTATCGTTTCTTCTTCCATTCCGGTGAAAGACGTGCGGCAGAGTGACCGGAAAGAGGTCTTTGATTTTGTTGTAAAAGAATTACAAGAATCCCTTTTGTTATTGAGTACGGCGCATAGTAATTCGCCCGGCGATTATTATGGAAGGATTACGAGACCGGTTGTTTATTTTTTATTGGCGAAGTTGGCCTTAAACGCAGAAGTGTTTACGGATAACGACTGGACGGATGGTCTGCGTCCGAATGGACGGGAAATCTATTTTAGGGTAGGCGAGAGGAAGTTGAACGCTTGGCAAACGGCTGTGGCGTACTGTGATTCAATAACGGACTTAAACTATAGCTTATCTCCGAACTATGCGGATAATTTTTCTGTATTTAATGAATCGTCCGGAGAGAATATTTTCACGATTCCGATGGATAAGAACTTATATACGAACCAAATGCAATATCTTTTCCGCTCCCGTCACTATAATCATGCCAAAGCATATGGATTGGGGGGAGAGAACGGCTCTTGCGCTACGATAGAGGCCCTTCGGGTATTTGCGTATGGGACGGACTCGGTCGATACCCGATTTTATGAGAATTATTACGCCGATACGATGTTTGACCTCAATGGTGATACGATTCGGTTAGATAATGGGACTCCTTTGGTGTATTTACCTCTAGAGGTTAGGTTGGATTTGTCTAGGTTGCCTGCCGAGAAAACGGCGGGTGCCCGCATGAAGAAATACGAGATCGATAAGATGGGGACGAAAGATGGAAAGCTATCGGATAATGATATCGTATTATTCCGTTATGCGGATGTCTTGTTAATGAGATCGGAAGCGAAAGTTCGTAATGGAGAGAATGGGGATGAAGAGTTGAATGCCGTTCGTTTCCGTGTGGGAATGTTACCTCGTGAGGCGACATTAGAAAATATTTTGGCTGAGCGTCAACTGGAATTGGCTTGGGAAGGCTGGAGGAGGCAGGATTTGGTACGTTTTGGAAAGTTTACCCGCCCTTATACGGATCGCCCTCAATTGCCCCATGAATCGAATGGCTATACCACCGTTTTCCCAATTCCCGATAAAGTCCGTTCCTTGAATCCTAATTTGATACAGAATCCGGGGTATTAACTTGGACTTTGGGTGAAAACAAAGAATTAGTTTTCACCCAAAGAGCATATCTTATTCTACATACAATACCAAACCTTTCAGATATTCACCTTCCGGATGGTAGATATTCACCGGATGGTCTGCGGGTTGGGTTAATTGATGCAAGATACGAACGCTACGGCCGGATTGGGCGGCGGCGCTAAATACAGCTAAACGGAAGTTTTCCTTGCTGACAACCTGTGAGCAGGAGAAGGTAAACAAGATTCCTCCCGGCTTGATCTTCTCGAAAGCGATCGCGTTTAATTTGCGATACCCTTGTAAGGCGTTACGTAGTACATTCTTATGTTTAGCGAACGCAGGAGGGTCCAATATGATTAAATCATAATTACTTCCCATTTTTTCCAAATACTTAAACGCGTCTTCCGCATATGCCTCATGACGGGGATCTCCCGGGAAATTCAACTCGACATTCTTTTTCGTCAAAGAAATCGCTTTCGCCGAGCTATCTACGGAATGAACCACCTTAGCGCCTCCTCTCATCGCATAGAAAGAGAAACCGCCCGTATAACAGAACATATTCAATACGGAGCGATCTTTTGCGTAATGTTCCAATAAAGAGCGATTCTCCCGTTGATCCACGAAGAAACCTGTCTTTTGGCCTTTCTGCCAGTCTACACAGAATTTCAGTCCGTTTTCTATAGCGATATCTTCCACTTCGCCTCCGAATAAGTAACCATCTTCGCTACCTAAATTCGCTTTATAAGGTAAAGTCGCTTCCGATTTATAGTAGATGTTTTGTAAAGTATCGCCCAATACCGCTTTCAAAGCCTCCGCGATCTGATGACGGGCATAATGCATTCCTACCGAATGTGCTTGCATAACCGCCGTATGCGCATACATATCGATCACCAATCCCGGTAAGTTATCGCCTTCACCGTGAATCAGGCGGAACGTATTATTATTTTCTACCCCAGCCAGCCGCAAGGTCTTTCTGAGTTCGTAAGCGATACGGATACGTTCAACCCAAAAAGCATCGTCGATGGCGATTGGGGTGAAAGATAACACACGTACGGCGATACTGCCGATTTGGTAATGGCCGATCGCCAAAAAACGCTGGTTCGCTCCGTATACCTCTACCAAGTCACCCTCTTCCGGATCGCCTTCAACAGATTGGATCGCTCCGGAAAATACCCATGGATGGAAACGCAATAGCGATTCTTCTTTCTTAGGCTTGAGAAAAACTTTACAATACTCCATTTATGCTTGATTCAATAAATTATATATTCTTAGGCAGGCCCAAGCATCGAGGGCCGCATATTTCTTTTGTGAGTCTGTCAATACATCCGCCTCCCAATTCGTGAGGCGTTGTCCTTTTGATATCTTTTTTTGGAAAAGTATCGCATATATCTTTTGCAGGCTGGCATCCTCGATGCCGAACTGGCCTACGTAATTCTGTAAATCAAGGAAATTGGCGGGTTCTATATCCGAACGCTTCCGTATCGCCCCGAAATCATCCCGTAAAGATAACCCGATCTTTAAGGTCGAACTGCTTTTCAGGAATTTCTCCAGAGATTCCGGTATACCGATATGATTCAAGCGGAACAAGAAACAAGTATCATCCGTTGATATCTGCATCAATGAGATCTTGTAACGCTGTCCCTTCTTAAAGCTGGGACGGGTCTCCGTGTCAAAACCGACGATCGGAAAACGCAGCAAGTACTCTACGGCCTTGTCTGCCTCCTCTTTACTAAGGATCGTAATGATACGTCCCTTGAATTCCTCTACGGTAAGTTTCGCTATTTCCTCTTTAGCAATTGTATGTATAAATTGTTGTATCATTCTTCCTCTTCATTCTTTTCCAAATCCTCATCACCACTGTAACGCACAGCGTGCAACGCTTTCAAGGCATTCAATAATTGCTGTCCCCAGTATTCTTGGAAGTTCGTGCGGCACAAAGCGATAGCCTCTTGCATAACTTCCTCGTTTCCTTGACGGAATAAAGATACGAAATTTCCTGTATCTTGATAGACATCAGCCAAGTTCTCGGAAATAAATGCTGCGATAGGAGTATCGCTATACCGCATATCCGCATGAAATGTTTCCAGATAGGAATCTCGTTCGCCAAGCAAACCGGCTATCCGTGAACGAACCGACTCGTACATGTCTTCTGAAACGGAAAGCTCGAGTTCGGTTTCCTCTTCAGATTCCACTTCGGGCAACAGGCTGGCCTTTAAGTATAATAGAGGCAGGAGTTTTGTCGCCTTATCTACGAAGTCGAAAAGCCCGGTATTTCCGGCGGTCTCAACAAAGGTACAATATTCCAGTGCTACCGTAACAAATTCTAGCGTGTTGCGCTCGTATATCGGATTTTCTTCTTTTTCCATGTGCCTGTTCGTCTAATCATTCTTGATAACAATTCGCAAAAATACAACAAAAATCCGTTTTTTTCGTGATAAAGTCCCGAATATTCTTTTTAGTCGGGGATTGCTCTCCTATATATTTCCTGTTTTATTATTTTTGTGCAATTAATAGAAGGAATGTTAATGATAGACTAATGTTGGATATACTAATTAGGATAAAAAAACCGATCGAGTTATGAGTTCATGTGGAAAGAATGAGAACCCTCAAGAGATGAATCGCCGTAAATTCTTGAAGGTATTTGGGGGTGGGGCTGTCGCCTCTTCGGCGGCGCTTTACGGTTGCGCTCCCAAGAATGAGCCGGGGGCGGCTGTGGCGTTAGGTGAGGTTCCTACCGATAAAATGACCTATCGCCAACATCCTACGAATGGCGATAAGGTTTCTATTTTAGGATATGGTTGTATGCGTTGGCCCTTGAAACAAGGATCGGACGGTAAAGACCAGATTGATCAAGAAGCCGTGAATCGTTTAGTGGATTATGCGATAGAACATGGGGTGAATTACTTTGATACTTCTCCTGTTTATGTACAAGGTATGTCCGAGAAAGCGACCGGTATCGCATTGGCACGCCATCCTAGGAACTCCTATTATTTGGCCACTAAACTGTCAAACTTCCAGAACTATACGAGAGAAAACTCGTTGGCGATGTATCGGCAGTCGTTCCGTGATTTGCAAACCGATTATCTGGATTATTATTTGCTTCACTCTATCGGTGGGGGGAATGGTATCGAGCTTTTCAATGACCGCTATATAAATAATGGAATGCTTGATTTCTTGGTGAAAGAACGGGAAGCGGGACGTATCCGTAACCTAGGTTGGTCTTTTCATGGGGATGTAAAAGTGTTTGATTATGTGTTGGATATGGGCGTGAAATGGGATTTCGTTCAGATCCAGCTGAATTATCTGGACTGGAAACATGCCTCGGGACGTAACGTAAACGCTGATTATCTGTATGGCGAATTAGAGAAGCGAGGTATTCCGGCGGTTATCATGGAACCGCTATTAGGAGGTCGCTTATCGAATGTTCCGGATCATATCGTTGCTCGTTTGAAACAGCAACGGCCTGAGAATAGCGTGGCTTCATGGGCTTTTCGTTTCGCCGGCTCTCCGGATGGGGTCTTGACGGTGTTAAGCGGCATGACGTATATGGAGCATTTGCAAGATAATATCCGTACCTATTCCCCGCTTATCCCGGTAACGGACGAGGAGAAAGACTTTTTGGAAGAGACGGCTCAGCTTATGATGAAATATCCGACAATACCTTGCAATGATTGCAAATATTGTATGCCTTGTCCATATGCATTGGATATTCCGGGTATTCTCTTACATTATAATAAATGTGTGAACGAAGGAAATGTTCCGAAAAGCGCACAAGACGAAAATTACGCGAAAGCTCGTCGTGCCTTCTTAGTCGGTTATGACCGGAGTGTCCCAAAGTTGCGTCAAGCGAACCATTGTACAGGGTGTGAGCAATGTAATCCTCATTGTCCGCAGGGTATCGATATCCCCAAAGAGATGCAGCGTATCGATAAATTCGTGGAAGAGTTGAAAGTGAATGGTTAACCTTTAAACAAATGGAAAATTATGTTACGAAAAATAAGAATATTCGCCGCCACCTTTTGCTTTGTGCTGATAACCCTGTTATTTCTTGATTTCACGGGTACGATTCACGCTTGGTTCGGATGGTTGGCAAAGATACAGTTTTGGCCTGCGTTGTTGGCTTTGAATGTCGGTGTTGTGGTAGGGTTGGTAATCTTGACTCTTTTATTGGGGCGTGTATATTGCTCCGTTATCTGCCCTTTAGGGGTATTGCAAGATATCATTTCGTGGTTTGCTAGTAAACGGAAGAAATACCGCTTTTCCTATTCTCCCGCATTGAAGTGGGTGCGTTATGGAACCTTGGTTATTTTTATATTGGCTTGTATCGCTGGTATCGGTTCCTTGGTAGCGTTGATTTCGCCTTATAGCGCTTATGGGCGTATCGCTTCTAATTTATTTGCGCCAATCTATCAAGAGGGCAACAATTTATTGGCCTATTTCGCGGAACGTATGGATAGTTACGCATTCTATTCGGTGGACGTATGGGTGCGTAGTCTGGCTACGATGGGAATCGCTATTCTGAGCTTTGTCATATTAGCGATTTTAGCTTGGAGAAATGGACGTACGTATTGTAATACGATCTGTCCGGTAGGTACGGTTCTCGGTTTTTTGTCGAAGTATGCTTTACTTAAACCTCGCATTAATACAGATAAATGTAATGGTTGCGGATTATGCGCACGTAAATGCAAGGCTTCCTGTATCGATTCTAAGAATCATGCGATCGATTATAGCCGTTGCGTGACTTGTATGGACTGTTTGGATAATTGCCGTCAAGGTGCGATTTCGTATACGAGGGCACGCAAGGCTGATAAAGCTACTTCGGTAAAAGAATCCTTAACGAAGGACACTACGGATGTTTCCCGCCGTCGAGCCTTGTCAGCTACGGCATTGGTAGCCATGTCTTCCGTTTTGCATGCCCAGCAGAAAAAACTGGAGGATTATGTGGAGATGAAGAAAGACGGAGGCTTTGCGCCGATTAAAGAACGTAAAGAGCCGAATCGTTTGGCGTCATTGGTTCCTCCCGGAGCCTTGAGTATCGGGAATCTGGCCCAACATTGCACGGGGTGCCAGCTTTGTGTATCTGTCTGCGAGAATCATGTCCTGCGTCCGTCTACGGATCTGATGAGACTGATGCAGCCGGAGATGGCATTCGATAGAGGGTATTGCCGTCCGGAATGTGTGAAATGTTCGGAGGTCTGCCCGACGGGAGCGATCAAACCTATTACGAGAGAAGATAAATCTGCTATACAGATCGGTCATGCCGTATGGGTAAGAGATCTTTGTATTGTCAATACGGACGGTATGAGTTGTGGTAATTGTGAACGCCATTGCCCGACAAAATCGATCCAGATGGTGGCGAAAGATCCGGCAGATCCAAAGTCGTTAAAGATCCCGGTGATCAATACGGAAACTTGTATTGGTTGTGGTGCTTGCGAGCATCTTTGTCCATCTCGTCCTCAAAGTGCGATCTATGTAGAGGGTCACGAGATGCATCGTATGATTTGATAAATACTGAGTGGCCGAAGGGGAGACGGCAGCCTTTTTTATTAGCGGTATAGCCATCGTTCGTAAGTGCTAGTGCTTATGGGCGATGGCTATACTGCTTTGGGGCTACGTGAGTATAGGCGTGGCCTTGTGACAATAGTCGTGTCATTTATATGCAGTCCGGAAGGCCTGTTCTGCCAGTCTTTCTCCGATTACCTTTTTGTTTCTTGGATGTACATCGTATTGATCTCCAATGTCTAGGGAATATACCATTCCCGTATTTGCTAATGAGATTTGCTGTTTCTTCCTGAAAGTTTGTTGAACGGATTCGTCTCCAAACATTTCCGGACCTGGAATCAAGGAGATTTGCACATATAAGAATGGCATTTCTTTCTTTCTCCATTTGTTGCGCCAATCTGTAATCAGAGACTTGAACATATCCGCATATAGGTCTGGTTTCCAAACATCATTTTCCCCTTGATACCAAATGATGCCTTTTATATTGTGATTCAAGCACGGGTGGATCATACCATTGAACAAAGCGCCTAGATTGTTTTGATACTCCGGCTGAGGCTGGGGAATATGGTCTGCTATGGTTAGCTCCCATTTCCCTGTTAACTCAGTTTTATATGCGGTATCTCTGGTGGAGATGAAAAAGCAGCTTTTATCTCCTTTTACGGAGGGTGCTCCAAAAGGTTGCGCCAAGCGGATGAGCAGTTCGTTTTTCCCTGGGCAAATGCAGGATCTTGGAACACGGGTGATGGCCGGTTCCGGATACATGAATTCTCCGATCTCTTTGCCGTTGAAAAAAAGGATACTTTGCCTATTTAATACTCCTAACGACAAGGTTAATGACTCTTTTGCGTATGTTTCCGGAATATCGATCTCTTTCCTTAACCAAATGACATTAGGTAGGGAGGATCGCATATTGTTCAATTCGATCGTTTCCCATGCGGAATGAGGTAATTCGTGGATTTCTAGAACTTGTTCATCCCTGGGAATAGATATCTGGCATTTTCTTTGTTGATTAGACATAAAGGCTTTCATCACTTTGTCTCGATCTGGAATAGTGGAAGGCCTTATATCATTCAAGGAATCCTTGAATTGATTCAAAACCTCCTTGCTTTCCCAAGTCAGAATAGAAGTACCCGCCCATGAGCAATTGATGATACCTATCGGTATTCTCAATCGTTTGTGTAATTCTTTTGCGAAGAACCAAGCGATAGAGGAAAACGTGCGGATCGTTTGAGGATTGGCTATCTCCCATCTCTTTTCTGGTACATCTTCAATTTCTACGGCAGCGGGATATTTCGGTACGGAGAATAGCCGGATATCTGGATAATCGGAATCTGATATCTCCTCTTTATACCGATAGATGCTTGAATGGGGCAACCATTTCCAGCCCTCCATCGGATGTTCCATATTGGATTGTCCGGAAGCCAGCCATATATCGCCAACTAATACATTCTCGAAGGATAATACCTCACGTGCGGTCTGTATGGTGAGAACGTAAGGTCCTCCGGCTTTCGCCGCAGGTAATTCGAGCTTCCATGTTCCGTTAGCGTCTGTGTGGCATGATACTATGGATTCATGAAATGTTACACGAATGGCCTCTTGGGGAAGGGCTGTTCCCTGTATGACAATCGGTTCTTCTCGTTGAATAACCATATTGTCAGCGAACAAACCTAATACTTGAAGTCTGCCGAAAGCGGCAGACCCCGAATATATCATGAAAATTATGAAAAGGAACAAGGTTCTGTTTACCATACTGCGATTAATTCACCTGTTATATCCGTAAATTCGTAATAAGTTCTAGAAAAATCTGAACCTTTTTTTAATTCCAGTGAAGGTTTGTTATAGGGATAACCAATATTGTTGACAACCTTGAAATTGGCATCATCCACTCCCGGGTAGATTCGGACGGTCGCTTGTTTTAATCCGTTAATTCCTATTCTACGTTTTACTTTCCACTCAACTGGTGCTACTTCATAACAGGATATAATTCCTTTTTCCTGTTTTACAAAAACACGACATTCCTCTTGGTATGATTTGGGCATCCGATAATGTGCGATACCGTTTCTTAGCTCTGTTTCATATCCGGTAAAGATCGGTGCGCCTTGTGGAAATAGCCATTGTTGCTCTATGGTCTGGTTTGGTGTAAATCCGGAGAAATAGAACGCATTGTCATTTCTGGAGATGCAGTTGATTGGATTCCTCATGTCGGCCTCCAGTTTGTCAAAGTAAACGCTATATCCCATATTGTTCAGAGAATATCTTAACAAGGATGAGCCGTTAAACCTTTGTTTCGGATTATCGGGAGTCAAGAGATGTCCTCCTCGGTAAGTGGCCGAATTGGTTCCCCGTAAGTAGACAACCATACCACCATTCCAATCCTTCTCTTGTCTCTGGATAGCGATATCCCTTTTCTGGGCTCCCATGAAGGCTTGGGCCAAGACTTTAGTTGATGGATCGCTAGTATTGTTTACTAGCGTTTCGATACCTCCTCCAGACATATCTTCGTTATGTCTGAGAATCGAGGAACCGGGTGTCTTGATAAGGTCTGAACGCAACTGCGTCTGTACTCTCATCTCCCCTGAAATAGGTTCTACCTGTTTGATATTTAGGAAATCAAGGAACTTTTGGCTCGCATGCGAGGAGGGGCCATAAACGAATAATTTCCCTCCCTTCTTGACAAACTGTATGAGCTGCTTTTCTAAATCGGATCCTGCGTCGGGTACGATTGAGACTAGGATAGATTCATCAAAGGTTTTTTTGCCCGCTTTCATTAATTCTACGAAATTCCCGGTAGAGACAACGGTGTTCAAAGGAAATCCGTCATTGATGGCTTGTTGGATAAACCAATCTCCATAATAAATTTCTTTTACTCGCTCCGGTTGCTTATGGGCCCAATCATGATATTCGTCAAAAGGATAGACCCAAACAATCAAACCCGGCTGGTCTGGCGCTGTCCTGCGGCCTTGTAGCAGATGGGGTATCATCTCGGATGGAACTTGCTCCGGCATGTTACCATACGAGTCATCAATAGTCAGCAACGTGAAATGAGTAGGCAATTTGACCTTCCCCTCTCTGTCTATACGGGCGACAGCCATAGGTAAATAGATGTCGTGAGCCTCTCTTCCGTAACGATCGAGCCAAGGGCTGTTTGCCCACCAGGGATCATGTATATAGTATCTGAACAAATAACGATCGTCTGGTAATTCTGAGATACGAGACATATAGCCAGCCAATTCCAGTCCAAAATTACCATCTAACGCAGCCCAAGGTGAGTTAGGCGGTGGCAACAGATTAAAATTGCCATTATAGATCGCCTTTAAATCAACGCCATCTTTTGCTAAGTCGGCTCCGACAGAGATATTTGTACCACGTGTTTCGATTCGGATATCTGGACATTCCGCTCTGAATTTGTTCCAAAAGTCAGTAATCTTCTCTCGGGTATCGTTCAACTTTTCCGGATGGAACTGTTTACCATCGAATACAGCTCCAGTGGATCCCCACGTTTCCATTCCAAATCCAAGTCCGTTGGAGAACCAAAGGAAGTCGAATCCCATATCTGTTAAGAAATGCTGGCTTTGTTTTCCGAAGAACGTACCGAAAGGAGTACCTTGCGGAATACCGGAAGGATAGCCGGCATAATGTTCTTTATCTTCATTGAGGGTTGCGTAACAACAAACGAACGTTTTAGCTCCCATTGTATTACCCATACAGATCTCCGGATGTTTCTTGTATTTGAATTCGGATTTAGCGAATTCAGGACCCGGGTCAAATGTCTCCCCAATCCGGACAACTTTTCCAGTCAATCGCTCTCCATGTCTTTTTAAAGCGGATACGATATATTTCAAGTCTCCATACGTGTATTGAGGAGGATTCGGGATATAATCATAAGCGCGTTGATGTAGGCTTAATTCTTTGGGCCCTGAATTAACTTCATGGTCTGTATTCGGATTTCCTACATATTGAGACCATTCTAAACGCTGGTTGTCATCTCCGGTATAATTTAATATCTCGGATCCATCTGCGGTCCACAGCATAACAGAGATTGTATCTGCGTGTCTTAACAGTGGAGCCCATTGGATGAAAACATTTCTACAAACTTGATCAATGGAATCCCGATTATTCACTTTGAAAGGCTTTAACGACATCTCCAAGTGGATGTCGTTAAAAGATTGGATTCGTTTGTCGAGATCATATTTATCCTTGAATAGATCACTTTCAGAGCTATTCCTGCTACAAGAGGGAAGCAGGAATAGAAGTGATGCGAATGCTAAGATTGTCTTATTCATATTGTTTTTTATATAAGATTGAAATGTAGAAAATAGATTAATATCCGGGATTCTGTGTTAAATTGGGATCAATATCTCTTTGATTCTGTGGTATGGGTAATAATAGCCCATATTCTTTCGCAGAGAATGTTAACCCTAAATTTTTAAAATCTTCGTTTATAACATCCAACAAACGGTCTGTCCTTTTTAAATCAAACCAACGATGCCCTTCAAAACAAAGCTCCAATTGACGTTCTTTTTCTATTGCTAAACGTAATTGACTTTGTGATAATCCCATTAGACTTGAAACTTGGGCACGTTGTCTTATTTGGTTGATATAGGGTAGGGCCTCATTTGTCTTGTTCAATTCATTCAAAGCTTCCGCATACATTAATAATACATCTGCGTAGCGTAATAAGGTGAAGTTAACTCCTCCATCTTGCATTGTTGTCGCAGAATAATCAACGAATTTCTTGCAAAAGAAATAATCAGTAGTAGTTCCATCGTTCATTGGTAATTTGTTTCCCAATCCAGCATCTCTTCTGATATCTCCTTCTTCGTATGCGTTCCATAACGTTATACTAGGAACACATCTTCCTCCACCAATTATTCCTCCAGGAAAAACATCCATATTAATCACATTAGGATAGAAATTTCCAAAATCAAATCCTTCCCCTTGATTTCCAGATGCAAATTCAATTTCTAAGATAGACTCAACTTTATCATCATTTCCTTCTGAGAATAATGAAGCAAAATCAGACTCTAAAGAATAAGCTTGCATATCAATTACTTCTTTTAATTTTTGAACTGCTAGATCATATTCTTTCTTAGTTAAATAGATTTTACCCAGTAGAGTTTTTATGGCTCCGATGGAAACTTTTCCTTTATTGGATGGAATTTCATCATTAGCTAATAATTTTTCTGCGTCTGTTAGATCATTTAATATGAGTTTATAAATCTCTTCAACTGGTTTACGACTAAAATCATAATTGTTAATTTCATTTGGACTTGAAAATTCTTTGGTCGAAATAGAAACATCCCCAAAAAGACGAACAAGTTGAAAGTAGGATAAGGCTCGAATGAATTTGCATTCTCCTTCCATTCGAGATTTTGATGTGAAATCGACATTAGACAGTCTGTTCAAGATAGTATTGGCTCGACTGATCGTACCATAGTTGTTATTCCAGTAGTTATTAACGTAAGCATTTGTTGGAGAAAGAGTCCAATAATCGAATCCAGTGACATGGGATTCTGCTTGTGGTAATTGGAATGTGGCATTATCTGTTCCTACTTCATTTACCCACATTAAATTTTGCGCATACGATTGTAAACCAGAATAGAGACCTACTATAGCTGTTTCAAAATCAGCTTCATTTTTCCAATATCCTAATTCATTGATCTGATGTTCAGGTTGTAATGTCAGGAAATCAGAGCATGAGGTGATTGACAGTGAAAGTAACCCCAGACAGGCATATTTTATTAAAACCTTTTTCATGATATTATAGTTTTTAATTTATTAAAAAGCGACTTTTAAACCTAATGTATATACTCTTGGTGTTGGATAGACACCTCCATCCATACCTGCGGATGTAACAGAGTCTCCAGATTGACTGGCTTCGGGGTCATATCCAGGATAGCCTTTAGTGAATGTATATACATTAGAGATATTAAAATATGCATTTAATCCTTTCATTCTTATTTTACTAAGCATTTCTAAAGGGAAGTCGTAAGAAAGGGTTATATCTTTAATACGTACATAGGAGGCATCAAAGATATAGCGTGAGGATGCGGATTGGCCTAAGGCATAATCAGAACGAATAGCTCTTGGAATAAATCCATTACCTGGATTTTCAGACGATTTCCAACGATCATTAATAAGAGCGGATTGATTTTGTACACCTGCGAGATTCATTATAACTTCTCCAGCGCCGAAATAATTTTCTGCACCATGTGAGCCATTAATAAAAACGCTTAAAGTTAGATTTTTATATCTAAAGCTATTGGTCAATCCCCATGTGAAATCGGGAAATGGAGAACCTACGATTGTTTTGTCTGCGGTGGTTATCTTTCCATTGCCATCTACATCTTCAAATTTTAAATCACCAGGCTGGGTGTTAGGTGTATATATGGGTCCCTTCTTCACATCCTCTTCATCTTTAAATACACCTACAACATGCATTAGGTAAAAACTGGAAATTGATTGACCGACTTCGGTGATATATTTGTCAGAGATGATTCTTCCATTTTCTGTTGCTAATTTCTTAACTTTATTTTTGTTTGTGCTGATATTGAATGAGGTGTTCCAAGAAAAATCCTTTGTGTCAATGTTTACTGTATTTAATGCAAACTCGAAGCCTTTATTTTCGATTTCACCTACGTTCTGCATAGAACTTCCAAAACCGGAAGCGATTGGTAAATTTACGTTTAATAATAGATCAGTTTTCAAATTGTAATACCAATCAGCTATGATAGAGATTCTATTTTGGAATAATCCCAAATCGATACCTATATCTGTTTGTTTTGATTTTTCCCATGTCAGATCATTGTTAGCTAATGTACTAGGGGCTAATCCCGGGTATATTTTATTTGCATTTGCATAGTTGGATATTCCTAAAAGTGCGATTTGTCTGTAATCACCGATATTATTATTTCCAGATACACCATAACTTGCCCTTATTTTTAAATTGGATAAGGCTCTAAGGTTTTTCATGAAGGTTTCTTCTGAGATTCGATATCCTACAGAAATAGAAGGAAATGTACCCCATCTATTATTGGATCCAAACCGAGAGCTACCATCTCTACGAACAGTGGCAGTTAACATATATTTATTGTCATATACGTAATTTGCCCTAGCAAGCAAAGAGACCATTGAGCTTTCATTTTTGAAGTGAGTTCCTGTGTTGATTGTTCCCGCTGATAAATAATGCACATAATCAGTTGGGAAATCCGTAGCTCCTGCTGATAATTGCTTATAAGTGTTTTTCTCTACTGTAAAACCTGCGACTACGTTTAAATCATGTTTTTCATTGAAGACTTTTTTATAAGTTAATGTGTTTTCATTTACCCAACTCAAGCCTTTTTTGTCAATGGATGCAGCTGTAGCAGGACTTGCTTTTTCTGCCCAATTTCCAATTTGAGACGATTTCCAAAGATTAGTTTCATTGAGATTGAAACTTAAACCAAAGGTCGTCTTGAAATTTAAACCATGCATAAATTCGTAGTCCAGATAGTTATTGACAATAACATCTTTTTTCTCTCTTTTATCGGAGAAGTTTTCTGCGATGAATAGAGGATTTTCAATAGGAGCACCCATTGGATCTCCAAATTCAGAATTATAGCTTCTATCTTCTGCGTAAATAGGTAAGAGAGGATTCATACCTAATGCGCATTGAATCATGCCTCTTTGTCCTAGAACGCCTTCTGTTCGAGCAAAATCTCCATAACCATAAGATGCTGCGATATTGGAACCAAATTTTAGATGTTTGGTTAATTGAGCGTCAATGTTAGATCTAATATTGAATCGTTGATAGTCAGATCCGATTACGATACCATCTTGATCAAAGAAACCTAAAGAAACCATGTATTTTATATTCTCAGTTCCACCGGTTGCTGATAATTGATAGTTTTGTACTGTAGCTAAACGGAATATAGCGTCTTGCCAATCCGTTCCTTCGTTAGGGAGAAGTTCAGGATTACGAAATTCTGGTCTAACCCAAGTGTTGGAAGTTCTTACGTCATTGGGATCACTGGCTTTGCCTCCTGCGTAAATCCATGCGTTATCTCTACCTTCCGCTACATAGGCTGCGTATTCACGTGGGGAGAGCAGATCAACTTTATGTGCTACTTGTTGTACACCAATAGAGGCATCTATATTAATGGTTGTTTTTCCAACTTTTCCTCTTTTTGTTGTAATTAAGACGACTCCATTGGCTCCTCGAGATCCGTAGATGGCAGTAGCTGAAGCATCTTTTAATATCTCGATTGATTCGATGTCTGAAGGATTAATTGTGCTTAAAGGGTTGATTTTTTCCATGGTCGAATTCGCCATACCATTAGCTGTGTAACTATTGTTTGCGAAAGCAGACATGTTGGATCCTCCTCCTCCGTTACCAATAGGGTAACCATCGATCACATATAAAGGTGAATTTGATCCGGAAATAGAACTGATACCACGTACCATAATATTGATATTTCCACCAGGAGCTCCAGTAGTTTGCGTAACTTGTACTCCTGGAATTTTTCCTTGCAATGATTGGTCAAAACTAGATGTAGGTGTTTTTCCTAAGTCTTCGCTACTAACAGAGGCAATGGCTCCTGTTAAATCTTTTTTCTTCTGTGTACCATATCCCACAACGACTACTTCATCAAGTACCTCTACATCTTCTATTAGTATGATATTGAGTACTGTTTTGTTTCCGACTGGGGTTTCTTGTGATTTATAACCGATGAAGGAAAAGGATAGTATAGGATTCTCTGTGGTTAGATTCAACGTCCAGTTTCCTTCAACATCTGTTATGACTCCGTTGGTTGTTCCTTTTTCAATCACGTTTACACCGGCGATTCCGTAACCGTCTGTGCCTGTGACTTTACCTTTTATTGCTCCGGGTGCCGCATAAGCTACTATATTATAAAAAGCAAAACAAATCAAGAATATCAAGTGGGTAATTTGCTTGTATCTGATAGGGGACTTGTTAACTGTTTGAATTCGTTTTTCCATGATTCTCAGATTTAAATTGAATTTAGTTTTAATCAGTTGGTATAATCTTGTATTCAAGATTTAAGTATTTAGCCAATTTGGCTAAAGTCGCTGCATGATGTCCGATACCTAAGGCGAAATGGTGCGTAGGAGCTTCATTAACCCATCTTTTCAGGAATGTCCGTACATCGGGTTGAAAGAATCCTCTTGTGTTCGTATTGCCGGTAGGAGGTATGGGACCGCTAACGGATTCTCCTTCTGCGATGATGAATTTAAATTTTCCATCGTAGGTGGAATTGATAGATAAAAGCGTGATAGGACCCTCCTTTATCTTGAATTCTACACCTGCTCCATTACCTGGCTTTCCATGATATTTTTTTAGGCTGCGTAATACCGGTTTGCCTTCCGCTATCGAGATGTTGTGCGGGCCGTCATGTCCTACTAATACGAAGCCATCAGTAAAGTCGACCGGATGAAATTCTGCGAAACTGCCACCTATTCCCATGCGATCCATGATCATCAACGCAATCAAGGTTTTTAAGTCAGACTCACCACACATCGGGATGTGCCGGGCGGTTAATAAAGAGTTTCCTACGATCAAGTTTGTCATTAATTGACGTATTGAACTGTTCTCCGCTCCATCGAAATAGTATGCGAGGCCAGTCAGATTGTTACTGTTGACAAATTTGTCTAAAGCCAGACTGGCTTTCGCTGCCACGCACAAGTCCTCGTCACTTAGTTTCATGGAGATTGGATCTGATACAGGTTCCGGCGTGTCGAAGAATTGGAGTATTTGTTTTTCTTTTTCCTTAATTTCTTCGTCCGTGAGCGACTTCATGTGACGTTGTAACTCATTAGGCTCATAAAAGATGACGTGTGAGCCAAAAAAGGTCGTGAGCATCGTGGGGTCTGTATTCATATCCAGCATGGAGTTGAGAGGATGGCCGATATGTCCCAATTGTGCATTCCTCAAACCATGCAATACGTTTGCGATTCGGCAGTATTCGTATATCTCGTTATCTACCATTTCGTCATCGTGTAAGGTGCCGATAATTGTTTCTGGAATCGGTCTGCCCAGGCGAGAGGCTACACCCGTAAACTCTGGTAAGGCACAGATATCATCGTTTACCAGTTGCATATACGTGCTGGCCTGTTTGTAGTCCATCGCTTTTAACGGTTGCAAGGCGACCAAAACAATAGGGCATCGTACAGAGGCCGCAATGACACCAAACGTACCGGAAGTTGCGTAAGTGAGCATATCGCAAAAGAGGAAATCAAGGTTTGCTGCGATGATTTCTTTCACTTTTTTATAGGCGACAGCAGGGGAATCAATCATCCCGAAACGAATGATATCTACTTCGTTTTGAGGAAATTTGCGGATAAACATCTCTTCTTTCGCCAAGAGTTCTTCTAATAAACCTGGGAATTGCGCCCAATACACATCATATCCGACACTGAATACTCCGATACGAGCTTTCCCTTTTCTCTTCTCTTTCATTCTGTCCATATTAACGTTTGTTTGTTTGATAGTTAACGCACTATGTTGATTTGTATGTAATGTTACAATATGAGTCTGTATACGCTTGTTTATTTTCCCGTATGGATACCTTCTCGTAAAAAGAAAAGGAAGATAAGAAAAGCGATAGGGTACATGATACCCGAATAGATCCACAGAGGCGCATAGGTATAATTGGTTATTACAACCCCCATGAGAGGATTGATAACCATGGATGATACCGCACCTGCTGTTCCGGATAAACCTACGACCGTAGATGATTTTGTCGCGCCAAAGATATCACCAATTGAGGTTATATAGTTTGTGATCCAGATGCCATGTGCGAAGAAAGCTAATGACATGACGAACATGACGATCAAGGAGGTATTAAGCATACCAACGGAAAGAACGGGCAGGGTTAAGACTGCTGCGATTCCCATGGCGATTTTTCTCGCTTGGCTTGTGTTGCCTGTCTTCTTTTGTATTTGGTCTGATAGCCAACCGCCTATAATATTTGCGATACCCAAGGCTAAGAATGGAATCCACAAAATATTACCTATATAATCAAGGGAAAGACCTTTGGATTCGTTTAAGTATTTGGGAATCCAGAACATATAAAAGTAAAAGATGGGATCTAACAGGAAGCGGATCAGGATGAACAAAAGAGCGTTTTTGTTCTTTAGTAAATGGATGAGATCCGAGAGCTTTAAGGGAGAAGCCACGCTTTTTGTCGCAGGATTCTGCTCTTTGGAATATTTGTTTGTCAGTCGTAACCAGAAAAGCACCCAGATTATTCCTAAAGCTCCGCTGATTAGGAATAGCATGCGCCAATTGGTATGGCTTAAGATGAAAGCGCAAAGAGGAACTGCCACTACCGCTCCAATAGCAGAGCCTCCTATGGCTATTCCGTTTGCGATGGCATGCTTGTGGCTGGGAATCCATTCGATAACCGCCTTGATAGCTCCGGGAAAACATCCTCCTTCTCCCACTCCCAGTAAAAAACGGAATGCTCCAAAGTGGAACGTATTTGTTGAAAGAGCATGTAAAGCCGTAGCTAAAGACCAGAACCCTACAGAGAATGCAAGTCCTAGGCGGCTTCCGTATCTGTCGATTAACACACCTCCCAGCGTGAACATGATCGCATAGCTGATAAGGAAGCCTGAATTTATAAAGCCATATTCCGTGTCGGTGATATGCAGATCGTCTTTGATCCGGATGATGGAGATGGATAGAACTTGGCGATCCATGAAGCTTAAAGCGGTCGCAAGCAACAGCATCAACGAGATGAGCCAGAATATTCTTCTTTTTGGAGTTTTCATACTTAACGCACAAAGTTTGTTTTTTGCAAATATATGAGGTGTATATTAAAAAAACAAGTTTCGTGAAGTTTTTTTGAAAAAATAAATGATAAAAAAATAAAACGTTGTATATTTGCGGTATATAAATTATGTGTGCTGCTGTATTTGTTAGTGCATAAAGTTTTTGATATAGGTTTAAATAGTAGATGATGAAGAACAAATATCCGAAATATCTAGAGATAAGTAAAGCGATTATCGCTAAGATTGAATCGGGAGAGTTGCTCCCGGGCGATAAGGTCCCTTCAGAAAATGAGCTTATTAATATGTATAAGATAAGTAATACGACTGCAAGAAAAAGCCTTTTAGAAGTAGAGTTACAGGGGTGGGCTAGCCGGATTAAAGGTAAAGGCACGTTCGTTTTGAATCGTTCTGAGGATAAACATCTTACTCGTATGTTAGGATCTTTTCACGCTATAAAGGAAAGTTTTAATGAGAATCTGATCAAAGAGGGATTCACTCCGAAAAATGTGACATTAGAGAAAACGATTATAGATAATGGTATCTCTATCAATATCAACGGGAAAAATTATATCATCGAAGGGAAAATTCTAAAAATACGTCGACTTCGTTATGCGGATGATCTATTGCTGAAGGATGAGACACGGTATGTTTCTATGTCTCTTTGTCCCCGAATTAATCTGATGGAGCTTAATCAGGCGTTTTTGAAAATTTACGAGGATAAGTATCATTTACAACTAGATAGTGTACAAAGAACGCTTGGCGTAACGATAGTTTATCCAGAGGAGGAGAACAATTATTTCGAAAATGATCTTCAGCTTCCCGTGTTTATATTGGATAGTGTGGTAGTTTGTGAGAATCAAAAAGTAGTGGAAATAGAGCATTCTTTTTATCGAGGGGATAAATATAAATTTTCCCTACACACCAAGCCGCAATTGATAACTGGCAATGGACGGATTTCATGATGATAGTCAGGTAGTCAAAGTTGTTTAAATCTATCCCTAAAAACATGTACGTCTTTCCGTAAAAACATGTACATGTTTTTCAGAAAACACGTACGTCTTTTTTTCAAAGGTTCGTCAGACTCGATTTTTCTATGTACATTTGCGTGTTATAAAAGAATTATTGAGAAACTATTTATGGCAAAGAAGACAACAACAACGAAGCAAAATCATACAGAACCGAGCTGGTTCGCAGCCTTGAAGACTTTTTTTACAAATGAACGGACCCGTTTCATTACAGGTTTGATTATCTCTATACTAACCATTTACGTAGGGCTTGCCTTGATTTCGTTTTTCTTTACAGGAGCTGCCGATCAAAGCAAAATAGAGAATGTTCCTTTAGGTGATTTATTGATCAATCGAGGATCGGTAGAGAATTGGACGGGCGTACGCGGGGCGTATTTGTCTGATCTGTTGATGAATCGTTGGTTCGGTATCTCTTCTTTTATGATCCTCTTTTTCTTGGGATCGGTTGGGGCGAAACTCATGAACTTAAATAAAGTATCCTTGTTGAGGCGTTTTTTGTTTAGCGCTTCGGCGTTGATCTGGGGATCTGTGTTTTTTGCTTTTATATTTATCAAGGGATATGAGGATACGTTTATTTATCTAGGCGGTCAACACGGATATTACATCTCGGAGATGTTTATTACCAATATCGGAATCCCCGGTACGATCTTGCTTTTATTAGGCTCATTCTTAATCATCGCTATTTTTACCAGTAAGAAGACAATCCCGTTCTTACAGCGCGTATTTTCTTTAGGTTGGGTGAAAGATCGTTTGAAACGTGAAGGCGAGGTAGATGTCGATCAGACGGAAAAGGAGGATAATGTAATTCCTCGCTCTAAGCCTGTCGTAGAGCAACCGGATGAACAACCGGAAATGGATGAGTATGAGGAGTTCGATACGGAGGCTGAATTGTTGAAAGCCGAAGGGAAAGAAAACCGTAAAACAGTACCGGAATATAAGAACGAAGAGGTCGCTGTTGCTGATGATTTAGTAGTTACGATCGCTCAAGGTGACGACGATCCGATAAATGAAAAGACAGATGAGATAAATACCCCGGAGTCAGAGGATGAGGAGGATGCCGGATTTACGGTGGAAGTTGCCGCCGGTAATGATGAGACCTACGATGCCTCGGCCTTGGGTACGTATGATCCCCGTTTGGATCTTTCCCGTTATGTATTCCCTACCTTGGACTTGCTGAAAGCGTATGATAGTGGGAGCATGGAGATCAATCGGGACGAATTGGCGGAAAACCAACGCTTGATCAAGCAAGCCTTGGAAGATTTCAATATAAAGATCGCTTCGATCAAAGCGACAGTCGGACCTACGGTTACGCTTTATGAGATTGTACCCGAGGCGGGTGTCCGTATTTCTAAGATCAAGAACTTGGAGGATGATATCGCCTTGAGTTTATCCGCTTTGCAGATCCGTATTATCGCCCCGATGCCCGGAAAGGGAACGATCGGTATCGAGGTGCCGAATAAGAATCCTCAGACGGTATCGATGCAATCTGTTATCGCTTCACGCCGATTCGTTGAGGGTAAGTATGAGTTGCCTGTGGCGATGGGTAAGACGATTACGAACGAGGTGTTCATGTTCGATCTTTGTAAGACACCGCATCTATTGGTAGCCGGTGCTACGGGACAAGGTAAGTCTGTCGGTCTAAATGCGATCATCACTTCCTTATTATATAAGAAGCATCCATCGGAGTTGAAATTCGTGATGGTAGACCCGAAAATGGTTGAGTTTAGTATCTATTCCAAGATAGAACGTCATTATCTGGCGAAACTTCCGAATGCGGAGAAGCCGATCGTTACGGAGCCAGCTGACGCTGTCGCTACATTGAACTCGTTGGTGATCGAGATGGAAGACCGGTACCGTTTACTGGTGAACGCGAATGTTCGTAATATAAAGGAATACAACGCTAAGTTTATCGAACGGCGGTTGAACCCGCAGAAGGGACATCGCTTCTTACCCTATATTGTGGCAGTGGTGGATGAGTTTGCCGACTTGATCGCGGTGGCCGGACGTGAGATCGAGTTGCCTATCTCTCGTATTGCGGCGAAGGCACGTGCGGTAGGTATCCATATGATCTTGGCTACGCAACGCCCGGATACAAAGGTGATTACCGGTACGATCAAGAGTAACTTTCCGAGCCGTATTGCCTTTAAGGTTGCTTCTATGATCGATTCACGTACGATTCTGGATGCTCCGGGCGCTAACCGTTTGATCGGACGGGGCGATATGTTGATTGTCGTGGCGGGACAAGAGCCGGTTCGTGTGCAATGCGCTTTTGTAGATACGCCCGAGGTGGAGGATATCGTGGATTATATCGGTGAGCAGGCTGGCTTCCAAACCGCTTATCTGCTTCCGGACTATGTACCGGAAGGGGGAGAGGCATCGACTTCGGGAGCTGTCGATTTATCAGATCGAGACCCCTTATTTGACGAGGCGGCTCGCTTGATCGTGATTCAGCAACAAGGTTCTACTTCTTTGATCCAGCGTAAATTCGCTATCGGTTATAATCGTGCCGGACGTTTGATGGATCAATTGGAGGCTGCCGGTATTGTTGGCCCGTTTGAGGGAAGTAAGGCACGTCAAGTATTGGTGCAAGATGAGTATTCGTTGGAGCAAGTATTAAATGCTTTGAAATAAATATGAGAAGAGAACATAAAATAAGAGTGTGGCGGTGTATCGCGTTTGTCGGATTATTCTTGTGTTTCCTGTTGGGGTTAGGAGTGGGGGCGCATGCCCAGAACGCGAATGATATCTTGGGGAAGGCTGCTGCTGCTTATGAGAATTCGAACGGGATAAGCGCTTCTTTTACGATGTTTACCCGTTCTGCCGGTCAAAATGCGGGAGAGAGTTTTGAGGGAACCATCCAGATGAAAGGTGATAAGTTTACATTAGTCACGCCGGATGCGCTTACTTGGTTTAATGGTACGACGCAATGGACGTATGTGGAACGGAACGATGAGGTGAACGTGACGAATCCTACGGGAGAGGAGTTACAATTTACGAATCCTGCTCTTTTATTAAATAGTTATAAGAAAGGATTCACGGCAACATATAAAGGCGAGAGTACGGCACCGAACGGAAAAGCCGCTTACGATGTGGAATTGACACCGAAGAAAAAAGGGGATATCGTGAAAGTGGAGTTGCAAATCGAGAAATATTCAAATTTCCCGGCTCGTATCACGGTTACTTCTAAAAACGGCGTTAGCAGTACGATCCAGATCAGCCAATTGAAAACAGGTATAAACCAACCGGATCGTTTTTTTGTTTTTAACGAAGGGGATTATCCGGACGTAGAGGTGATAGACCTTCGATAATAGAGAATTGAAAATTGATAATTAATACTTAGATACTATGAGCGATTCAGTGAATGAGAAAGTACGTTGCCTTATTATAGGCTCGGGTCCAGCAGGTTATACGGCAGCGATTTATGCTTCCCGTGCAAATTTATCTCCGGTGCTTTATGAAGGAATACAGCCGGGGGGACAATTAACAACAACTACGGAGGTGGAGAATTTCCCGGGATATCCGGACGGTATAACCGGTCCTGAGTTAATGGAAGATTTAAAAAAACAAGCCGTCCGTTTTGGTGCGGATATCCGTTTCGGTATCGCTACCGCCGCTGATTTGGGTGAGGCTCCTTATAAAATTACGATTGATGGTGAGAAAGTGATCGAGACGGAGACTTTGATTATCGCTACGGGTGCTTCCGCGAAGTATCTGGGTCTTCCGGATGAGCATAAATATGCGGGTATGGGTGTATCCGCTTGCGCTACTTGCGATGGTTTCTTCTATCGTAAAAAGACGGTAGCGGTAGTGGGTGGTGGAGATACGGCCTGTGAGGAAGCGATTTACTTGGCTGGTTTGGCGAAGCAGGTTTACTTGATCGTGCGTAAACCCTATTTGCGTGCTTCAAAAGTAATGCAAGAACGTGTCTTCAAGACTCCGAATATCACGGTACTTTTCGAGCATAATACCTTAGGTTTGTTTGGAGAGAATGGCGTGGAGGGTGCTCATTTGGTAAAACGTATGGGAGAGCCGGATGAGGAGAAAGTGGATATCGCTATCGATGGTTTCTTCTTGGCGATTGGCCATAAACCTAATTCGGATATCTTCAAGCCATGGATAGATACGGACGAGATCGGTTATATCGAGACAGTTCCGGGAACTCCCCGAACGAAAGTTCCGGGTGTGTTTGCTGCTGGAGATGTCGCTGATCCCCATTATCGTCAAGCTATTACCGCTGCGGGAAGTGGTTGTAAGGCTGCTATCGAGGCTGAACGTTATTTATCAGAGATCGGAAAATAGTTGACAGTTGACAATTGATAGTTGACAGTTGCGACAAGCGGTATTTAACTGTCAACTGTCACTTGTCAACTATCAACTGTCACTTGTCATTTGTCAACTAATTTAATTTCCATGAATTTAAAATCTACTCTTCTTTTGCTACTTTGCCTGATGATGGCAGGAATGGTAGCGGCAAAGGATAACACGAAAGTGATCGCCCATCGGGGGTATTGGAAAACGGAGGGCTCTGCTCAGAACTCTATCCGTTCTTTGGAACGTGCCAGCGAGATTGGTGCCTATGGCTCGGAATTCGACGTACATCTTACGGCGGACAATGTGCTGGTAATATTCCATGATAATGATATCCAAGGAAAACATATTCAATCCTGTACTTATGATGAATTGAAAGATTTGCAATTGAGCAACGGCGAAAAGCTCCCTACTTTAGAGCAATATTTGAAACGTGCGAAGAAATTGAAGAATGTCCGGTTAGTTTTAGAACTGAAAGCTCATGAGACCCCGGAACGCAACCGTGAGGCTGCTAAAGCTGTTGTAGATATGGTGAAGCGTATGAAATTAGCGAAACGTACGGATTATATATCTTTTAATATGGATGCTTGTAAAGAATTCATCCGTCTATGTCCGAAATCTGAGGTTTCTTATCTGAATGGAGAATTATCCCCGATGGAATTGAAAGAGCTTGGTTTTACAGGATTAGACTACCATTATAAAGTCTTGCAATCTCATCCGGATTGGGTGAAGGATTGTAAAGTCCTAGGCATGACTTCGAATGTCTGGACCGTAGATGACCCTAAATTAATGGAAGAGATGATCGATCTGGGAGTCGATTTTATTACGACTGATTTACCGGAAGAGACTCAAAAAATACTACATTCGCGGGCTCAATAAGGCATTATAAAGATGAGAAAGTTTTGTCTGTTGCTTATCCTGTCGCTGGCTTTACCCGTTTTTTGTCTGTTACAAGCGGTAGAGCCTCCCAAAAAGGAAATTCGTGCGGTTTGGTTGACTACGGTTTATGGTCTGGATTGGCCTCATAAACCGGCTACTACCGAGGCGGGACGAAAAGCCCAGCAACAGGCATTGCTTGATATCTTGGACCGGCTTCAAGAAGCGAATTTTAATATGGTCTTCATTCAGGCTCGCTTGAGGGGAGACGTGATGTATCGTTCGGCTATCGAACCAGTCAGTAAGACATTCTCCGGTAAGTATGGAGAATTACCGGGATATGATCCACTCGCTTTTGTCGTTGATGAATGCCATAAGCGGGGAATGGAATGCCATGCGTGGTTCGTGACTTTCCCGTTGGGAACGGAAAAAAGCGTGAAGGAGCAAGGAAAGCTTTCCGTGGTTAAAAAGAAACCAAAACTCTGCAAACGGCATAATGGAGAGTGGTATTTGGACCCCGGCGTACCGGAGACCGCTGATTATATATTATCCTTAGTCAAGGAGATCGTGAATGGCTATGATATAGATGGTATCCATTTCGATTATATCCGCTATCCCGAAGAGGCGAAAACATTCCCGGATAAAGCGCTGTATAATAGATCCGGTAAGAAAAAGTCTTTGGCAGACTGGCGTAGGGAGAATATCAACCGGATGGTTTACCGTATTTACGATTGGGTAAAGCAAACGAAACCTTGGGTACAGGTGAGCAGTTCGCCACTCGGGAAATATAATCGTATTGAACGGGTACCTAACGCGGGTTGGACCGCTTACGAAAGTGTCTTCCAAGACCCGAAGATGTGGATGCAACAAGGTAAACAAGATATGATTGTTCCGATGATGTATTACCTGCATAAGAATTTCTTTCCTTTCGTGGATAATTGGGTGGATAATTGTAACGGGCGTTTGGTCGTACCCGGCTTGGGAGCTTATCGGATGGACAAGAGTGAGGCGGACTGGGCCGTGAATGATATAACGGACCAGATCGATTATAGCCGTTATTACGGAGGAGCCGGCTGTGCGTTCTTTCGTTGTGGAAATGTCCTGTATAATGATAAGGGACTCTATAAAGAGTTGAGAGACAATTACTATAAGTATCCGGCCCAATTGCCTCCGTTGACTTGGCTGAATGATTCGGTACCTGCCGCTCCGGAGGGCATCAAAGTGGAACGTTTAGATGATGAGTTGCATTTAACTTGGCAGAAACCTGTGTCGGAAAAGCAGGATTTAACTTATACCGTTTATTATTCATTGACGGATTCGATCGACACGGCTTCGGCAAAATCCATATTAGCTACGAATATTTATGGCAACGAGCTTTTTCTTCCTATCGATGTGGAGTCTGAACGTGGGTATACATTTTCTGTAACGGCTTCCACCCGTTACCGGATAGAGAGTGAACCTTCTCCGGATACCTATTATTACCTGTCTAAATTTATCAAGTAAAGGGGGCATTTTGATTTCGAGTTTTTTTGCTTATTTTTGCGGCATATGAGACGATTTGCCACATCCCTGTTTCTTGTAATTCTTGCTTCCTTGATCTTTTATGGGGGAGCGGGGGTTAATTTCGTATCTTATTGTTGTGGCGTTTGCGAGAAAGAGGGAGTGGAGGCTTTATTGGAAGCTAAGTGCTGTGAGATTCATGGACATGATCATAGTCGTGATAATCTTGCGAATAATACGGTGGAGTGTTGTGGCATGAACGGCTGTGGCATTGAACGGGTTGATTTTGATTGGAATTCTGTAAATATACAAGTACCGGATCTGCAACCAGTCGTACATGATTTGCTCTTCTCCTCTATTTTCGAGAGTTTACAAATTGCTTCCTTATTTGCTGATTCCTATGAGATTAGGGTGACAGGTCTTCCCGTATCCTGTCCTCGTGTGTACCTTTCTTTATTGACTACGCTTTTGATTTGATTGTATTCGTGAGGGTGGAAGCTGCTCGCTAAATACCCTTTGGTTTTTAAGGTAGGGGATGCTCTATCCCTGCGGAAGCATGTATTTAACGATTCAATCAAATAACAACTATCATGTTAAGACAATTATATCTGATATTTTTACTGCCCTGTTTGACTTTTACTTTGACTTGGGCCGAGGATTCCGGCAAGAAAGTGAAAGGACGTGTATGTGATGAAAACAAACAACCTATTATCGGTGCAAATGTATATTGGGAAGGAACCCAAAATGGAACCACGTCCGATGTGGATGGAAATTTCGAGTTAGAACGAAAAGGTGACTCCAAGAATCTGGTGGTTAGCTATATCGGTTATATGACTGAGGTCACCCCTGTGGATGAGAAGGACGATGCTATGCAGATTATCTTAAAAGGTGAGATCGCCTTGGATGAGGTCGTGGTTAGTGAGCGCAAGATGGGAACCATCGCTTCCCGTACGAGCGTATTGCAAACTCAGAAAATTACGTACGATGAGATTTGCCGTGCGGCCTGCTGTAATCTGGCGGAGAGCTTTGAGACAAATCCGTCTGTCGATGTATCGTACTCGGATGCGGCTACAGGTGCCCGGCAAATTAAGCTGTTGGGATTGGCGGGAACCTACGTACAAATGTTGACCGAGAATTACCCGAATTTCCGGGGGGCCGCTTCCTTATATGGGCTGGATTATGTTCCGGGAGCTTGGATGGAAAGTATTCAGGTGTCTAAAGGAACCTCTTCGGTTAAGAATGGGTATGAGGCGTTGGCCGGACAAATCAACGTGGAATTCAAGAAGCCCCCTACGGCGGATATTTTCTCTGCTAATGTGTTCGCTAGTGATGCCGGACGTTATGAAGGGAATGCGGATGCTTCTTGGCATATCAACGACAAGCTCTCTACCGGTTTATTGGTACACTACTCGAATGATAAAATGCAACATGACGGTAATGACGATGGTTTTCTCGATACGCCGCTAAGGGAACAGGTGAACGTAATGAATCGTTGGTATCATAAATTGGATAAATACGTGGCTCAATACGGAGTTCGCTATCTGCATGAGAGCCGTACCGGTGGGCAGGATACGAAACACCATGATTTCACCGACCCGTATCGGATTCATTTAAATACGAACCGGGCCGAATTATTTACGAAGCAGGCCTATATTATCGATAAGGAAAAGGTAGAGAGCGTGGCATTGATACTTTCCGGTTCTTATCATGAGCAAAAATCAAGATATGACCGTACGCCCTATAATGTATATCAGAATAATGTATATGCCAGTTTGCTGTATGAAAAGGAGTTTACGCCGATGCATAGCTTGAGTACCGGATTAAGTATGAACTATGATGGTTTCGACGAGAATCTGGTTCAATATGCGGGAGGAGAGTCGGTCCGTCATGCCTATGACCGTACGGAAGTCGTGCCGGGAGCTTATGCCCAATATACGTTCAATCTGAATGATAAACTGATCTTATTGGCGGGTGTACGTGCGGATTATAGTACGTTGTATGATTTCTTTGTAACCCCTCGTGTACATATTAAATATAATCCTTTTGACTGGTTCCATATCCGGGCTTCGGCAGGTAAAGGATTCCGGACAGCGAATGTGCTGGCAGAGAACAACTTTTTGTTATCCAGTAGTCGAAAAATGTATATCGCCGACAATCTGGATCAAGAAGAAGCGTGGAATACCGGTCTGAATCTGTCATTTTATATACCTTTGTTCGGGAAGGAACTGAGCTTGAGCGGGGAATGGTATTATACCGATTTCTTGAAGCAAATCGTGGTGGATATGGATAGTGATCCTCATGCGGTTCGTTTCTACAATCTGGATGGGCGTTCCTATTCGAATAGCTTCCAAGTGGAGGCTTCCTATCCTTTTTTCCGGGGATTTACGTTAACGGCCGCTTATCGTTATACGGACGTGAAGACCGATTACCGGAATGAGGAGGGTGTGGCGCATCGATTGAAAAAGCCGTTGGTTAGTGATTATAAAGGTTTATTGACCGCTTCTTATCAAACCCCGTTGAAAAAATGGCAGTTTGATTTGACCGGCCAGTTTAATGGAGGCGGTCGTATGCCGACACCGGATGCGTCTAATCCGTTATGGGAGCCGAATTTTAAGGCTTATACGGTTGTGAATGCGCAGATTACGAAATATTTCCGTCAATGGTCTATTTACGTGGGAGCGGAGAACCTGTTTAATTACAAACAACCGAATCCGATTATCGATGCCAGCAATCCCAGAGGGGATAACTTCGATGGATCTATGGTGTGGGGACCGGTGCATGGACGGAAAATTTATGCGGGTATCCGCTTTAATATAAGCAGGGATTGACACGTATATACGTATAAGCCCGTACGTATATACGTGTAGGCCTATGCGTATACTGGTGTGCCCCTACGCCTATATACGTGTAGCCCGATGCCTATAGTGGTGCTTTTCTTTTGGTAGATATGAATGGATAATTAGAACTGTTAATATTAAAAAACAATTGATTATGAGACGATTAATTATGTTGCTATTTTGTGCCGTATGTACGGTATCGATGACATTCGCCCAAGAAGCGAAAAAGAAGAAGGACTCTGTGACATTCTTTATCGAAGCGATGGATTGTGATCACTGTATCAAGAAGATCGAGAAAAATATCGCTTTCGAGAAAGGAGTGACCGACTTGAAATGTGATCTGAGCACCCGTACGGCCATTGTGACTTACAAGACGGATAAGACTTCGAAGACCCGCTTGGCCGCGGCCTTCAAAAAGATCGGTATGGAAGCGGTTCCGGTAGATAATGGCGCCGGCTGTCCGGTACCTCCGGCGAAAAAAAGTGAGCATACTCACGCTCATTAACATGGAAATTCATAAGAACATCTTATCTTTGCAGATGTTCCGTGAGGGCGGGCCGGAGTGTCCGCCCTGTTTATGAAATAATTTTTCTACGGAATGCAGCGTTTGTTTAATTATTTACATCCTAATATTGTACAGTCTCCAGAAGGGAGACGTTCAAGGCACGACTGAATGAATGAGCTACAACTGATAGAGGGTTGTCGGAAGGGGGAGAGACGAGCTCAAAAAGAGCTTTATGATGCGTATTCCCGAAAAATGATGGGAGTTTGCCTTCGTTATGTGAACGACAGGGAAACGGCTCGTGATTTGTTGCAGGATGGCTTCGTGAAAATCTTTACCAGTATGGATTCCTATACAGGGAGTGGTTCATTTGAGGGGTGGATGCGGAAGATCTTTGTTAATTGTGCGTTGGAATATCTGCGAAAGTCGGATGTGTTGCGTGAAGCGACCGATCTTGACAATACGGCGGAACTGATTCAACCCGATAGTTCGGCTATCTCGGACATGTCGGCGGCTGAGTTGATGAATCTAGTGAAGGAGTTGCCGGTTGGCTTCCGTACCGTATTCAATATGTTCGCGATAGAGGGATATTCTCATAAGGAGATCAGTGAGATGTTGAACATAACAGAGAGTACTTCCCGTTCCCAATATACCCGTGCCAAGCAGTTATTACAACGTAGAATTAACGCATTGTATTGAGATAAGATGAGTAAAAAGGAAAGAGATATATGGGATGACGCGATCCGATCGAAGCTAGAGGATTTCGAGATGGATACGCTACCCGGCGACTGGGAGGCTATAGCCGATCGATTGCCCGGAAAGGCTCCGGTTCCTTTGCGTCGTACGCTTCGCTACTGGGTTGCCGCCGCCGTGATCTCCTTATTGGTCGTATCGGGTGGTATCTATTTATATGACAGGGAGATGGAAGATCTACCTATAGCCCAAGAAATACAGTCTTCACAAGAGTCGACATCCGTGGATACCCCGGTTGTTCCGGTAGAGAAAACGATGGAGCAAGCACCCGTATTAGCGACTATTCCTGCTGCTGCGGTCGTGAAGGCAAAAGCGGCATCTGGAGCGGTTAAAGTGGGAGCTAAGGCTAGGATGGCAGCGTTCCGGCAAAATGTAGAGAGCGCAGAGGATCGGCCTATTTCTGAGTCGGAGGTAATGTCTGCTGATATACCGGCGAATGAGAAAGATACCGTTGAGCCGGAGGTTGAAAGGAATAATGATGAGATAGTTGTTCTCAAGAATGATGTACTTGTCGCGGATGCTACTCCTGTTGCTAAAAAGAAGCCGGAGAAGACTGCGTCCCGGAAATGGGGGTTCGGTATGGGAGGTGGAGGTCTTTCTATGGGCGCTGATAATCTGGTCCCTCAGTATGTGACGAATAGCAGCGTGCTTAAGAGTGAGAATCTGATGAGCTTAAATTCGTTCGATGCGGAGAAGAAAGATCCTGCTAAGACGGATATTCATCATAAGACGCCTATTGGGGTGGGGATCTCAATTAGTCGTTATTTGAATAATCGTTTTTCTTTGCAGACTGGATTAACTTATTCTTACTTAAGATCGGAGTGGAGTACGAATAATACGTATCATATAGAGAATGATCAGCGATTGCATTTTATAGGAATTCCATTATCATTGACTTATAAGATCGCGGAATGGAATCGTTTTATGTTTTACGCCTCTGCCGGAGGTATGGCGGAAGTGAATGTCGCAGGCAAACGTAGAATGAAATTATTCTCGGATGAGGTAGAGATCGCAAAGCAAAGCGAACATATTCGAATGAAAGAATGGCTATGGTCTGTAAATGCCCGTGCGGGTGTAAGTTATCCGATTATCCGTTTTGTAAGCGCTTTCGCTGAGGTGGGAGCCAGCTATTATTTTGATAATGGTAGCGAGATCGAAACCATCCATTCGGAGAAGCCGTTTAACATGAGCCTTCAGTTCGGATTTCGTTTTGGTTTTTAATACTCGATAGATTAACAGTGTAAATACAAATACTTAAAAATAGAAAAATTGAATTATGAAAGCATTTAAATTAATTGGAGCAGCGGCGGCTGCGTCATTATTGTTGTTGACCTCTTGTCTTGGAGAATCGAATAATACGGTGACTCGTGCCGGCTTTGGTGTCGCAGGTCTTTCTGAAAAGACATATAAAACGGTACTGAATACAAATATGGGAGCATTATACTCTCCGTCTTTATCGGCACAAGTAGTTGACGGAGCTTGTTACTTGATCAACTATGAATTAGACCTAAATTCTCCGGAGAATGCGAATGCGGCGACAAATGGTTATTTAACAGCGACAATCTCTGTGGCAGATGAGATAACAAAAGGACAGCCAGTCTTTTATAATGTGCCAGATTCGGCCAGCTTACTTCAGAATGAGATACCTGTAAAAAACCTATTTAGCAATGGCGACTATGGGGTGTATGTAGACGGTTATTTATTCTTCTTTATAACAATGGATATGTTTAAGGATCAGAAAAATTCTTATACTTTATATTGGGATCGTTCAAAGGAGCCTACTATGGTGGATAATGTCCCGACATATGACTTGTTCTTGCGTGTCGCTAAAGTAGCGGACGGAACAGGTTCTGCTGCATCATCCATAGGAGAAGTCCGTGCGTTTAATGTTAAGTCTGTATTGGAGTCTGTGAATAGCGCTGAGGCTAATAAAGATTCAAAGTCTTTTAATCTTAAGGTCAATTATCTAAATACGATTAATGAAAAAGATAGTACGGATTTGAAATGGGCTTCTTATACCGTTCTATTCCAAGTCGTGAAAAACTCATAAAGAAATTAGTATAGAAGTTGAGGGCGTACCGATAAGAAGATTATCGATACGCCCTATTTTTTTGCCGTTTTTTTTATGTATATGGGTAAAGATCGTATCTTTGCGTACTTTAAGAGGAGTATTGTGAAATGAGATACAAGAATTTAATAGGTTTTGTCTGGGTGGCGGTTATCATGGGTCTGTTTACCTCTTGCCTAAAAGACATAAATAACGTCTATAATCCGGGAACGACCGCCGCTGTGGTTCGTCAACATGGAGATAGCGCGTTGATGATGGCTAATACCCGGTTCGGTTGGATCTATGCGACGAAGCTGAGCTCATACTCAGAGGGTAAATGCTTGTTGGTGAGTTTTGATTATGATCCTAGCTTGCCGGAAAATACGGGTGCGGAACAAAAAGGGTATTATACGGTGACGATACAAGGGGAAACCGCCGTTAACCAGCAAAACGCTGAGAGTCCTCTTACGGATACGCATAAACTATTGACAAATGAGCAACCGATACTTGCGGTTAATCCGAACGACTCTGTTCTGTACGTCAAATTGGAAGATTATTTGTTTTTGCCTTCCGCCTGTTGGACAACAAAAGACCGGGCTTTAAATTGGCAACTGACTTATGATCCGACTCAACAACCAGTTGTTGAAAATCGGAAATCAATTTATTCCTTATATTTACGGGCTGCCGCTACGACCGGAAAGCCGGAGGATAAGGCAGAGGAGGCTATCGCGGTTATCAATGCCTTTAATCTGGCGAATTTTATCAAGGATATGCGAGAACAAGGTGGACGCGACGCGGATATGTATGTTCGGATTCATTATATCGATCAAATTAATCCGAAAGATAGTACCCAGTTTACATGGGGAGTAACAGATCCTTTACTTATAAACTAAAGAAGATGAGAAAGCGAATTTTATACGGCTTATTTTTATCCTTATTTTTCTTAATGACCTCTTGTATGGGGGATGGAAGTAATTCCATCAATTATCATCGAGTAGGAGTGATACGTGAGAATCCTATGCGATGTATCTACACGGCGGATGATCAAGGGGAGATCTTTATCGTCTCTTCCTCTGAGTTTGAGAATCGGACGGATTTGAAAGATGGCGACTGCTGTGTGGTTGATTTCAAGACGAATTTTAGCGAGGAATTGGGCAATGGTGTTTACAACGCTGAGATTTATAAGTATGATTCGGTCGCTGTATGGCCTTTGCATGAGACATTGACTGATACTACGGTTGTATTGGACAAGGAGCGTCTGGTTACGCTGGACTTTAAGAAAAGTATTTATTTGGAAGGACGTTTCTTCTTGCAAACCCGACATATAAATCATCAGGTAGACCAAAAGGATATTTTCAATTTATCCTATAACCCTGATCAGGAGGTGGAAAAAGATGATGACGGACAACGGATCTATAACCTATATCTCCGGGTAACCCAAGAGGGGGGTACCGGCGATTCCACTAAATGGATCAATACGACCGCTTTTACGATCGATAAGTTTTTGGACCAAGCCAAAGCGATAGAGAGTAGTGAGGGGCAAAATGTGATAAATTTTAAAATAAATTACGCCGAACGCTATAATGCGGATACAACCGCATGTGTTTGGGGGGCTACCGACGTATTTACGTTGCGTTTTACGAATTAAATATATACTTTTGCTATTTAAAAGTAAACAGAGATGTATAAGGAGATATTTAGGTGGGTAATCGCTATCATCTCACAGCCGGCGAAGGCGTGGGTCTTGTTAGCGAAAAAAGGAGAGAAGCAGGAGGAGTTCTTATCCCGATTCGTGTATCCTTTGATCGGCTTCGTTACCGTCGCGGCTTTTCTGGGCGTATTGTTTACGCGGAAGGAGTTTGATTTAGAGCTGGCCTTGAAGTCGTCTATCCGGACATTGGTGTCCTCGTTCGGTGGTTTTTACCTCGGGGCTTATCTGATGAACGAGATATGGCAAGGTATATTTAAACGGGAGAAGGATTTGAAACTGTGGTTGCGCTTCGTCGGGTATTCCTCATCGTTGATGTTCGCTTTGAATATCGTATTGATGTTGCTTCCCGAGTTTTTCTTCTTGCGGATATTTATCCTTTATACATTCTATATTGTTTGGGAAGGCGCTGGTCCGTATATGGGAGTCGAGGAGAAGATCCGTCTGAAGTTCGTAGGATTTACAACCGCCATTATATTACTGACTCCGGCAGTTATCGAGATTTTGTTATCGATGCTGATGCCCGGTTTGAGTTTTTGACAGAATAACACAAGATGAAAGAGAAGATTAGTAATAACATACAGATAAAGAATAAGCGGGCGACGTTCGATTACGAGTTGCTCGACACTTTTACGGCCGGGATCGTACTGACCGGAACGGAGATTAAATCGATCCGTTTAGGGAAGGCGAGTTTGGTAGATACGTTTTGTATCGTGGAAAAAGGGGAACTGTGGGTGAAGAATATGTACATCGCCGAATATTTTTACGGTACGTACAATAATCACAACGCACGGCGGGACCGGAAATTACTTCTTACCAAAAAGGAATTACGAAAGATCGAGGGCGCCGTTCGTGCCAGTGGTTTTACGATCGTTCCCACTCGTTTGTTTATCAATGAGAAAGGATTGGCGAAAGTAGTCGTCGCGATCGCACGAGGTAAAAAGGAATATGATAAGCGAGACTCCATCCGGGAACGTGACGACCGACGGGAGATGGATCGGGCTTTCAAACGATAAGTCGAGATGGAAACAGGGCAAGGCGTGATCGGTAGGGTTTGGGGATGTATCCTGAAAGCTCTGCCTAAAGCAGGCAAGACGTGTTTATGGCTGCTAAAGATTATTTTGCCTATTTCTTTATTGGTCCGTATATTGCAATATTCCGGAATATTAGGTCAGATCTCGGATTGGTTAGTGCCCGTGTTCTCGTTGGTGGGTCTGCCGGGGGAGACAGCCATTGTTTTTATAACCAGTATATTCTCCCCATTATATGCTCCGATCGCTTTGATCACCTCGATGTCTTTAGGAGTCCGTGAAGCTACGATATTAGCATTGATGTGCCTTACTTCCCATAATCTAATGGTAGAATCCTCCGTACAGGCAAAGACCGGGTCTTCTTTCTGGGAGATGACGCTGCTCCGTTTGATCATGAGTTTCGTGATCGCCTTTTCTTTGAATTGGGTAATGCCCCATGAAGGATGGGGACAGGTCGGGATCGCTCAAAGCGCAGCTGTATGCGATAATTGGTTGGAAGTATTCGTACTTTGGTTTACCAGCTCGATGAAGGTGGTGATTTCTATTTTGATAATTGTTACGGCTTTAATGATCCTTCATTATATATTGGAAGAGTTTAATCTAATGAAAGGATTGTCCTCGGTCTTTTCTCCACTGATGCGATTATTTGGCTTGCCTCAAGATGCCGCTTTTTTGTGGTTGGTAGGTAATGTGGTTGGACTGGCTTATGGCGGGGCTATTATGGTAGAGCAAATGGAGCAGAGGAAGTTGTCTTACGGTGACGGCAACTTGCTGAACCATCATTTGGCCGTGTGCCATTCCCTGTTGGAAGATACGATCATCTTTGCCGCGATAGGGGTACCCGTTCTTTGGGTGGTGCCTACCCGTCTGTTTTTCGCCATCGTTGTGGTATGGATCCTCCGGGGATATAGTTATATGTACGCAAGAAAGGTAAAACATATTTATGAATAAGGAACGATTTCTGCGACTCTTGAATGAGCGCATTTTGATCTTGGATGGTGGTATGGGTACCATGATCCAAAGTTTCAAACTAAACGAACAAGATTACCGAGGCGAACGTTTCGCCGATTTTCCGGGACAATTGAAGGGGAATAATGATTTATTGTGTATCACCCGCCCGGATGTAATCCAGTCTATTCATCGTCAGTATTTGGATGCGGGAGCGGATATCTTCGCTACGAATACGTTTAACGCGAATGCTATTTCCATGGCAGATTATGCGATGGAGGCCTATGTACGTGAGATAAATCTGGCCGCCGGCCGATTGTCGAGGGAAGTGGCGGATACCTATATGGCAGAGCATCCGGATCGTACGATCTTCGTGGCCGGATCGATCGGTCCTACCAATAAGACAGCTTCCATGAGTCCAGATGTAAGCGATCCCGCTTATCGTGCCGTCACTTATAAAGATTTGTATAATGCCTACAAGGAGCAAGTCGAGGGACTTGTTGACGGCGGGGTGGATATCATCCTTTTCGAGACTACTTTCGATACGTTGAACGTAAAAGCGGGATTGGAAGCGGCTGAGGTCGTGTTGAAAGAGAAAGAAAAAGACCTGCCTATTATGTTGTCTTTGACTTTGTCTGCGCAAGGTGGACGAACATTTTCCGGACAGACTTTATTGGCCTTCTTGGCTTCCATACAGCATACACATATTGTTTCGGTTGGCTTAAACTGCTCTTTCGGAGCGGCGGATATGAAGCCCTATTTACAAGAGTTGGCGAAGTATGCCCCCTATTATATCAGCGCTTATCCGAACGCTGGATTGCCGAATAGTTTTGGTACCTATGACGAGACGCCGGATAAAATGGCCCAACATGTGAAGCCTTTTGTGGAAGAGGGATTAGTGAACATTATCGGAGGCTGTTGCGGAACGACTCCGGCGCATATCTTCCGGTATCCGGAGTTGGTGAAAGGAGCTAAACCGCATATCCCGGCTTTGAAACCGGATTGCCTGTGGCTGTCGGGCTTGGAACTGTTGGAGGTGAAACCGGAGAATAATTTCGTGAACGTGGGAGAGCGTTGTAATGTGGCCGGTTCTCGGAAATTCTTACGCTTGATAAAAGAAGGCAGTTATGAGGAAGCGTTGACGATCGCTCGTAAGCAAGTGGAGGATGGCGCCCAAGTGATCGATATCAATATGGACGATGGTATGTTGGATGCCGTGAAAGAAATGAAGACATTCTTAAACTTGATCGCCTCCGAACCGGATATTGCCCGTGTACCCGTCATGATCGATTCTTCTAAATGGGAAGTGATCGAGGAAGGCTTGATGTGCGTGCAAGGAAAGAGCATCGTGAATTCCATCTCCTTGAAAGAAGGAGAGGAGGTCTTCCTTAAACATGCCGCCCGTATTAAGCAACTGGGTGCGGCTGCGGTCGTGATGGCTTTCGATGAGAAGGGGCAGGCGGATACCTATGAAAGAAAGATTGAGATTTGTGAACGGGCCTATCGCCTATTGACTGAAAAGATCGATTTCAATCCCCAAGATATTATTTTTGACCCGAATGTATTGGCGATCGCTACCGGTATGGAGGAACATAATGGCTATGGTCTGGCGTTTATCCGTGCCGTTGAATGGATCAAGAAGAACTTGCCGGGTGCGAAGGTGAGTGGTGGTGTAAGTAATTTATCTTTCTCTTTCCGGGGGAACAATCATGTACGCGAGGCTATGCATTCCGTATTTCTATATCATGCGATCGGGAAGGGGATGGATATGGGTATCGTGAATCCGTCTACCTCCGTACTTTATGAGGATATAGAGCCGGAGTTCCGTACCTTGTTGGAAGACGTGATCTTGGCACGCCGTCCGGAAGCTGCCGAGGAATTAATTACTTATGCTCAAAATTTACATGTTCAAGCTTCCGGAGAAACTCCGGAGAAGCACGAGGCTTGGCGTGAGCTTTCATTGAAGGAGCGTTTGGAACATGCCTTAATCAAAGGGATCGGAGACTATTTGGAGGACGATTTACAAGAAGCCTTGCGGATTTATCCGCATGCCGTGGATATAATTGACGGTCCGTTAATGAGCGGAATGAATAAGGTCGGCGAGTTATTCGGTGCCGGAAAGATGTTTCTCCCTCAAGTCGTGAAGACCGCACGTACGATGAAAAAGGCCGTGGCTATTTTACAACCGGCCATTGAGTCTGAAAAGAAAGCTTCCGGCTCCGCGAAGGCCGGTAAAGTGATTTTCGCTACGGTAAAAGGGGATGTACATGATATCGGTAAGAATATCGTCTCTATCGTATTGTCTTGTAATAACTACGAGGTGATTGATTTAGGGGTAATGGTTCCCGCAGATGTGATCATAAAGAAAGCGATCGAGGAGAAACCGGATCTGGTTTGCTTATCCGGCCTGATAACCCCTTCTTTAGAAGAGATGGCGCATGTTGCGGACGAGATGCAGAAAGCGGGACTTACGATTCCTATGATGGTGGGTGGCGCTACGACCTCCAAATTGCATACGGCGGTGAAGATCGCTCCGCATTATGATTATCCGGTGATTCATGTGCTGGA
The DNA here is from genome assembly GCF_003635425.1 of Parabacteroides sp. AF27-14. Lineage (NCBI taxonomy): Bacteria > Pseudomonadati > Bacteroidota > Bacteroidia > Bacteroidales > Tannerellaceae > Parabacteroides > Parabacteroides sp. AF27-14. Next base: position 65,176 of record NZ_QTLZ01000016.1, on the reverse strand, counting down.
TGCCTCACAGAATCCGTTGATCGCCGCCAAACTATTGAATCCAGATACCCGTGACGCTTATATCAGGGAGTTGGAACAAGAACAAGAAGCCTTGCGTGCCTCTTTAGGGCAGAAGAAAGAGACCTTGGCTTCTCTTTCAGAGGCTCGTAAGCATCCGATTGAAATAGATTGGACCGGGTATACACCGGTTGTTCCAGCTCGGATGGGGGTACATGTTATCCCTTATATCCCCTTAGAAAAGGTGATTCCTTATATCCACTGGACCTTCTTTTTTAGCGCATGGAAATTGAATGGCCGTTTCTCGGAAATCTCCCAGATACATGGTTGCGATTCTTGTCGTGCCTCTTGGTTGGCCGGATTCCCGGAAAAAGATCGTGCGAAGGCTATCGAGGCGATGCAATTATACAAGGATGCTGTTAGGTTATTGGATCGGCTGGTCAATATGAAGGTTGAATATTGTAAAGCGATTTACGGATTTTTCTCAGCGAATAGTGAAGGGGATACGATCCGAATGGGTGATATAGCGCTGCCTTTATTACGTCAGCAAGTAAAAAAAGAGGAAAATATTTATAAATGTCTTTCCGATTATGTAATACCGGTTTCCGAGGAGCGAACTGATTATGTAGGGGCGTTTGTCGTTACCGCTGGAGCTGGCGCTGATTGTTTGAAGGATAAATTTGAGGAAGAAGGCGATACCTATAATTCAATGTTGCTGCAAACCTTGACCGATCGCCTAGCGGAAGCTACAGCCGAATATCTTCATGAGAAAGTACGTAAAGAATATTGGGGATATGCTAAAGACGAATCCTTGTCTATCCCGGATCTTTACAAGGTGAAATACCAAGGAATCCGTCCGGCTATCGGTTACCCTTCTCTACCGGATCAATTATTGAATTTCACATTGGATGGATTGCTCGATATGTCGCGAATTGGTGTTTCGTTAACCGAGAATGGTGCCATGTATCCTACGGCTTCGGTTAGTGGGATTTATATTGCCCATCCCTCTTCTCAATATTTCATGATCGGTTCTATCGATGAGGAGCAGATGAGAGATTATGCGAGCCGCCGGAATTTAACGGAGGAGCAAGTCCGAAAGTTATTGAGTAGGAATATAGGATAATTTAGTAGCATCACTGCAACCCGGGTTGCAGTGATGCTGCAATGCCTGTGCAGTAATACTGCAACACCTATTGCAGTAACACTGCATAGGCATTGCAGTAAAAAATCGATCAATACGATCTATCTGCCATAGTAATGCTTGGCGGAAGGAACCATGATAACGTTCAATTCCGGATCAGCCATGTCTGGATCGATCGGGAACATCGGTCTCACGATATTCTTATAGGGAAGCTTCTTGAAGTCCTGATCCACGCCTCCCCTTGTAAAAGCCATCACCCAATCCGCTTGTATATTGTACCATTGGGTTACAAGGTAACCCTGTTTAACCATTACGATATCCATTTCCTTCGGGTCAATTCCTGAACCCTCTAGGTTTGGAGTGGGAGACGATGTGCCTACTACCACATAAACGCTTCCGGTCTTTACGATAGCGATATCTCTTTTCCGTCTCCATGATTCCGCGTTCTTGTCTTCTTCCGGACTGACATAAACCACGGTACCCGACAATTTCACGGGACCTTCGTAGGAATTATCGACCATGGCACCTACCATGCCTTCTACGTGTCCGCCTACGCCGACCTTACGTGCCTGCTTAACCACTTCTTCTCCCGGGATGGAGCAATAAAGAACGCTCTTTCCCTTATCAGTCTGGAATTCCGGACGCTTCAAGAGTCTCGCCAAAGTCCAAGTGACCTCGCCTGAGCCGCCTCCGCCGGGATTATCTCCCATATCACTGATAAAGAAAGGCTTCTTTTTGCTTGCTATTGCCAAATCGATACATTTCTCGAGCGAATATCCCGGAGCTTCCAGCGAGAACTGCTTACGGACATCCCAGAATTTCTGGGCGAGTTTCTTCGCCCCGGCTTTTACCTGTTCCTCATCGTCACCGTAAACCATCACGGTTCCTTGGTTCCGTGGGTTGTCTCCCCAAACATAACCGATCCAGATCCCTGCGTCTATCACTCCGGGCATGGCTTCAACCTCGGGAACCAATGCGTACAGCGATTTCGCAGGCTCGACACGGGTACTCGACCATTCGCCGGAAACTAGGACAGGAACAGCAACCCATGCCTTGTATGCCGGACGTCCTTTCCCCGACTCAAGACGTTCCAACAAATTGACGACCCCTCGCCGATGTGATTCGCGAGAATCCGCATGCGGTGCTTGACGATAAGTCGTAATCAAATCGGAGTTGAGAGCTACCAACCAAGACGTATTTCCGTGAAGGTCCATCGTGGTGGTAGTCAAGACATCGTTTCCGATCAAGCTACGCACCTTCTCCATGAATTCGCCCTCGGGATCGGCTACGCCTTCCACGCTACAAGCTCCGTGGTTATAAAACCAGAAAGCGTCATAGGGCATATTGGCCTTGATCATCTCCAATGTTTTTTCCACAAATGCGTCGTACGATTCTTTTGTCACGGGGCCTCTTCCACCGCCATAGCCAATCTGCGTGGGAAGCCAAGTGGCCGCCTGTCCCATTGCGGAGTCTGGGCTGAGATAGTCCGGCATTCTTACGGGGTGTCCTACGAGCGGCTGCCTATTCGGGACGAACACGCTGTTTTCTATCTGTATACCGGCAATACCGATACGAGGTTTTTTCTTCTGTCCAAAGACCTCTCCAACGAACGATACGGCCAAGAGACAGATTCCGAGCAATACTAAATTCCTATTCATACTATTATGATTTTTGCGAATTGTTATTTCCTTATTAATTAGTTATTAAACCGTCACTAATATCAATCTCGGTTTGAGGTATAGGCAATACTTCCGCACCGGCGCTGAAAGGAGTCTTAGCTCCAAATTCCGCCTTCTTGGTTCCGTTAAATACTTTCTCGCCCCATCCTACACGTACCACGTCAAAGAACCGGAAACCTTCCATTCCAAACTCCAGATGACGCTCGTTCATGATGTCTTCAAACAATTGGCTTCCTGTATGGTTTTTAGGAGCCAAGTTGACATGGCTTCTTACCTCATTCAGATACTTTTGCGCATTAGCGATATCGCCGCTGAAATAGCAAGCCTCGGCATAGTTCAAATATACCTCCGCGAGGCGGATAAGCCTGAGGTTCGTGGGTTGATTATTTCCCCGATTCTCCTCTCTTTGCCCGGGCGCGAGATATAGTTTGCGATTGTACCAACCGGTTCGGTCGTCCGTAACGGGTGCCACATCGCCTTTGGCCGCGGTCTCGATCTCTATGGCCTCTTCCGTGGAAAGGAGAGTGGTCTTCTTTCGTATGATATCCCCCTCGGCATCATAAGCGTCTGCCAAGGCCTGTGTAGGTTGTGCGCAACCGAAGCCGATCGTCATGTTTCGGGGCATAGACATCAGCACGTGACGGTTGCCGTTATTAACGCCATACCCGCTTTGGGTTGTGGAGGTATACATATTTACTTCAAGGATTGAAGAAGAGCAGTGCTCGCCGTCCAGTGAGAATTGCCAAGCGTAATCCTCCGGAGCGACCAAGCTATACTCACCCCCGCACTCATTCTGGAATTTCTCGAATGCCTTTTTTACCTCATCGTATTTTTTCTCATACAGATAAATACGTGTTTGCATGGCGATGGCCGCGCCTTTGGTAATCCTTCCCGCATAGCTTGACTCGTAGTTAGCCACCTCACTTTTCTTAGGTAATACGCTAACCGCATCGTTTAGGTCTTGCTCGATAACCGAGTATATCTCTTCGACAGACGCACGTCCGAGTCTCTCATGATCGAGATCCAAGACTCCCGTATAGCAAGGAACACCACCAAAGGTTTTCACAAGCTCGAAATAAGTATAGGCGCGAATAAACTTGGCCTCACCGATCATCTGTTCCCTGTTATATTTCGAGAATAGGGCATCGTCTGCCATTTCCATATCCCGTATAAACAAATTGGCCTTATTAATACATTGGTAAGAATACCGATATTTGTTCAAAATCTCGGTATGATCCGCTTGATACTGATAATTCTCCAGCAACGTGAAGGTTTGTGCGTCGTTCGAAGAACCGCTGTAGGTCGCGTCATTCGACAACACGTCGCCGAAACATTGCATTGACCATGTGTAACGGAAGTCCTTCATGACGGAATAGACAGCGGTCAGACGCAAGAAAGCTTGTCTTTCCTCTGATATCTCTCCAGCCTCCGGACTTCCTAACGGAGCTAAATCCAAATCTGCACAACTGCTGAATCCTGTTAAAATCGCTAGTACGATTCCTATGATATATTTGTTTTTAAACATGACATTATAAATTTTAAAAAGTAACATTAATACCTCCGGTGAATGAAATGTTCTGAGGATAGATACCGTAATCTATGCCTCTAGACAAAGAGCTGGACTGACCCACTTCCGGATCCATACCCGAGTAACTGGATATCGTAAACAAGTTCTGGCCGCTTACATAAAAACGTACTTTTTGTAGTTTTATCCTCTGCGTGAGAGAAGCGGGCAGGGTATAACCTAGCTGGGCGTTTCTCAAGCGGAAATAAGTCCCGTTTTCTACGTACATGTCCGAGAAGCGGTCATTGTCGTTTACGTCCGTAGCCGTCAGGCGAGGGATGTCCGTATTTGTATTATTTGGCGTCCAATAGTTCATTAACGCTCTATCCTTGTTCGTTATATCGTTCGGGAAGTAGGTGTAATAACGCATCGCGTTGAATATCTGATTACCGATTGTTCCACCAAACTGCAAATTGAGGTCGAAGCCTTTCCACGCCATACCCATGTTGATACCGTATATGATATCCGGAATAGGATTACCGATCATGCATCTATCACTTGAGTCTAACTTGCCATCGCCATTCGTATCTACGAACAATACATCGCCCAATTCGGCATTAGGTTGGAAATCCGCCCGCTTAACGGCATTCAACTGTTCCTGTGTTTGGATAAGCCCGTCTGTCTTATAGCCCCAGAACGCGCCGATAGGCATACCTTCATTCGTATAGGTGAGGTACATGCTTCCGTTTCGGAATGGTCCATCGGAGATTGGTGTGCCACCATTCAATTTCGTCATGCGGTTACGGATGGTCGACATATTTACTCCCACGTTGTATTCGAAACCGCTTTCGGTCTTGTCTCTCCACTCGAGATTCATCTCGATACCGCGGTTGTTCGCCTCGCCGATATTGGTGTAGGTGTTGCTGGCATATCCCATATAGATAGGCATAGGAGCGGCCAGCAGCATGTCCTTCGTTGTCTTGTAATAATACTCGAAGCTGAAGACCATGCGGGTGTTAAAGAAGCTTGCGTCAAGACCGATATTCAGAGATTCCGTGGTCTCCCATTTAATATCCGGATTGCCCAATCTGCTCACGGCAATACCTTGATACAAGGTCTCATTCTCTCTCGCTCCGAATAAAGCACCGTATTGCGTACTCAATGACAGCAAACTACGATCCACATAATTGGTGATATTCTGATTTCCGATCTGTCCCCAACCCCCGCGGAGTTTCAAGGAGGAAACCCATTCGGCGTTCAATTTCTGGAAGAACGGTTCGTTGTCGATTCTCCAACCTAGAGCGAACGAGGGGAAGTTACCCCAGCGATTCTTGGAAGAGAATTTAGAGGAGCCGTCTCGCCGGAAAGTGGCTGTAATAAGGTATTTGTTATTGTAATCGTAGTGTAGGCGGCCCAGATAAGACATCAAACCATATTCCGTAGCGCTATTGCTGGCCGTGGTCTTGTTCTTGTCCAGCGTAGCGTCTATATAATGCAGGTTATCCGACTCTCCGATAAGATCTCTCGCATTTACGCTCAAGGTTTCCTGCTTACCCCATTCATTGGTATAACCTACGAGAGCGGATATGGAGTGCTTCTCGGCAAACGTTTTCTCATACGAAAGGGTATTCTCGAACGTATAGTAATGCCCTTTGGTCTGCGACTTCGATAAACTACTCTCTAAATTTCTTTGGCTTGAGGATACCTCATAGACAGGCGAGAAGGTTTTATTGTCTACCCTTCTGATTTCCGCTCCGAAGCTACTCTTGAACTTCAATCCTTTTATAATCTGCCATTCCCCATACATATTGCCGATGAAAGCAAGTTTCTCCCGTTGATTATCCCGATACATGATACTTGCCAATGGGTTATAGTAGTCAATATAAGGAGAGTAACCATATGAACCGTCTGCGTTTTGGGCGGGAGTTACCGGATCCAAACGGATTGCGTTACTTACGACACCATAGTCGGAGTCGTACACATTACTACTGTTGCGCTCGCTAATACTTGCGTCGGTAGATCTTGCGATCGACGCGTTGGTACCCACTACCAAATGATCTTTGAGCACCGTTTTTTCCGTGCTTTGACGGACACTGAACCGTTCGTAGTTGGATTTCTTGATCGTTCCATCTTGGTTGATATAGTTCAAGCCCAGATTGAATTTATAGTCGTTCTCTTTACCACCGCTTATGCCGACACTGTAGTTATGCATAAAGGCCGTATGCGTAATCTCGTCCATCCAATTGGTGGAAACATTACGATTGACAAGGGCCAAGTTGATGGGAACGCTCCTCACTGTGTTCAACTGTTCTTGATAGTCGTACCATTCCGGACCTGACATCAAATCGAGATTATTCAATATTTTGTTCATACCCCAATATGCGTCGAGCGTAACGGTGGTTTTTCCAGCGGCGCCTTTTTTCGTAGTGATAAGGATTACGCCGTTCGCGCCACGGGAACCGTAGATAGCGGAAGCGGAAGCGTCTTTAAGCACCTCCATAGACTGTATATCCGATGTGTTCAGGTAGTTTATATCCGTCACGGGCATCCCATCCACGACGAACAATGGCTCCGCGTCGTTTACCGTACCGACACCTCTGATACGGATCGTGGCGGCGGAACCCGGAGATCCGGAACTGGAAGTGACGGATACACCGGTAGCCAAGCCTTGCAATGCGGTAGAAACATTGGCCACTGCTTGGCGAGCGATTTTCTCCTCGCTCACGGACGAGATAGCCCCCGTGATATCACTTTTCTTCATCGTACCGTAACCAATCACTACCACCTCATCCAACTTTTGTGTGTCCTCTTGCAAGGAGATGCTTAAAACCGATTTATTGCCTACCGAAATCTCCTGGTTCATATAACCGATATAGGACACTTGCAAAATAGCGTCTTTGGCTACTTCCAACGTGAATTTTCCATCTATATCCGTTATTGTCCCGTTTGTTGTCCCTTTTACCATCACATTGGCGCCAATTATCGGCATACCGGTAGCATCAATCACGGTTCCGGTGATCTGACGGGTGTTTTGTTGCGGGGTGGATACGATTGATGGTTTCTCTATAATCTTGATGTCGCTTTTAATGCGCATGTTTGGGGAGTGTACGGAAGCGTATACCCCTGTGGTAAAAATAAATAGCGGGATTGAGGTTAATTTCATGACTCTGCCCAATTTAGTTTTTGTGTTTAATCGGGGTTTAGGATTCCCCTTATAATTTTCATTCATACATTTGTAATGTTTTAGTGTTAGTATTATTTGATTTAAAGGCGCTTAGAAACTTGTTTGGCTGGGTTATGTTGCCATATCTTCCAGCCAGTTTCCCTGTTAGATATGGTTCATGATGGTTCCTGTTTCATAGGCTCTCCTTTCTTTAAGATTAACTTTAGTAAACTAAATATGTTTATTTGGTTGTTTGATTTGCAATATTCGTGAAAAAAAACGACACCTGCAAGCAAGTCTCTGCTAATTTAATATTGTGTATTCAATCGATAGAAGTCATTAATACGGCTTAATTATGTCAATTTGTCATTTCTCTCTCCTTCTGCTTCTTGTATTTGAGATAGGATAGGGTGTGTGTGTATTATATGCGATTCTCTGGTAGTTAAGCCCTGACGAATAGAATGTGTATGAAGGAAAATACTTGCAGTTTGCCTTCTTTTTATCAATATCCGCCGAATTATTATATCTCTTGTTTCAGAAAACTAATAAATGCCTCCTGAATGATATTTGAAAATCAGTCGACTTTTTTGCCGTTCTAGAGCGCAAAGGCTCTATATAGTCTCGTTTTTCAGTGTACAAAAGATTGAGATTAGGAGTAGACCCCAGCTAAATTAGAGCAAGTACCGGATAATCCGAACTAGATGCCGGGTAGATGTCGGTTATCTGCCGGGAAATAGAAATTATAAGCCGACTAGATACATACAAGTTCAGGATATATCCTAAAAAATGTGCTATTTTGGGTACTAAAGTTCCATAATATTGGTTTAAACGTAACTGTTTTGAAAAAGTATGTGTTTAAAATATGTTTAGAAAGTAAACATTATGATAGTGTTTCGGTAATTCTTTTTGCATTCAGATAGTATGAGTTACATTTGTCAATTCATTTCAAATATTATTTAAAAACAGAGAGATATGGATGAGAAAGGATTCGTGGAAGGGGTGAGAAGGTATATGTCCCAGTTACGAGAGGAAAAGCGTTATTCCTCCGCCAAAAGTTATCAGGATGCGTTGAACTCCTTTATAAAGTATAGTGGAACAGAGAACATTTCCTATTCGGATATCAATAAGGCCAATCTTCACCGATATGAGGCTTATTTGTTGGAGAAAGGCTGCATGTGCAACACGGTTTCCACTTATATGCGTCGTATCCGTTGCGTCTATAACAAGGCGATCGAAGATGGTGATGCGGAATATATCCCCGGTTTGTTCCAAGGAGTTTTTACGGGAGTGGAGAGTAAGCGCAAGAAATCCCTATCCTTAGAGAACCAACATAAGTTGATGACGGTGAAGGTAGAGAGTGAGGTGCTAAGGGAGACACAACTGGTCGTTTGTTTGTTGTTTCAGTATGCAGGAATGTCGTTCGTGGACTTCGCCCACCTAAAAGAAAGGAATATCAAAAACGGGATATTGGACTATAATCGGCAGAAGACAGGCACACCGATGAGACTGGAAATCTTGGATACGGCAGAATTGATGCGCAAGGAATTAATGGGTGACAAGAAGCCGGCCTCAGGCTATTTATTCCCTTTTTTGAGTGGAACGAAGACGGGCTATGAGGCATATCTCGAATACAATGCGGCCCTATCCCGATTCAATCGAAATTTGAAGGCGTTGAAAAAGGCCGCTGGAATAGCATCGGATGTTACTTCTTATACGATCCGCCATTCCTTTGCCATGGCATTGAAAGAGCAAAATGTCCCTATAGAAATGATCAGTGAATTATTGGGGCATAAGTCTATCAAGACCACCCAGATTTATCTGAGAAGTTTCTCTTTAGAAAAAATGACAGAGGTGAATAGCACTTGCTTTGGTTGTGTCTATAATTATGTGTCGAAAGTGGGATGAGGCTACTTAGTGAGTAGCGTTTGTTTCACGCCGCAAATGTAGTAAAAAATAACAAAAAACAAGCAATCATTAGGGTTTGTTTGTGTTTCCTGTTGGATTCTCGTTAAATCTTCGTTCTTATTTCTGATGTATAGACATGGCAATAGAGACGAAATGGCCTCGTATTTCCGAAATCATCACGTCCCCCCCTAAAATCGAACATACATTCTTGTAGAGATGGGTATACCCCGTCTCATCCCCTCTAAAAGATGTTTTAAATTACTGTCAGACGGTGGGAGACGGAGCATGCTCCGTCTCTACAACTGAGTAATAACCATTCTCCCACCTTTTGCGCTACTCACTAAGTAGCCTAATTTCTCACATGGCGAAAAAGGGTTATGGTGCATATATCAAACTATCTCTTTTAAGCAATCAACGAGATGCGAGCGAATGTTGTAAAAACGGTTGTAAATTCGGTACCTCATGAGGGTATCGACGCCGTAGGCGTTGAAAGAACCATTCCTGAAAACCCGTTACGGCGAAAATCTGATCAGAAACATTGGTACATCGCTATCGTCAACAACAAGTCCGAGAAACTATGCCGTGACAAGCTGGAAAAGCGCATAGCCAGTCAGCCGGAAGGCGAGAAGGACTATGAGGTTTATATAGCCTCCCAAAAAGAGATGTGTCTTCTGCCAAGCGGCAAGCGTAAGCAAGTAGACCGGATCGTCTTCCGTTCCATTGTATTCATCCGTTGCACCGATGTCTTGCGTAGGAAGGAGATCGTTCATCTTCCTTATATCAAACGTTTCATGGTAAACATAGCTGGCGAACGGTCTGGAGGCATACGCCCCGTAGCCTTCATTCCGGATGAGCAGATGGTGAAACTCCGTAGGATGCTGGACGATTCCGAAGAGCCTGTCATTATCGATCCCCGTCCGCTGCCTCTTGGAGCGAGGGTACGCATTAACGGCGGTAAGTTGCATGGTCTAGAAGGTAACGTGCTGGAAGTGGAGGATGGCAATCTTAACTTTGTGATCCGTGTAGATCTACTGGGATGTGCCAAAGTAAATATCACCCGTGACCTGCTAGAGCTATTATGATACACATAGATGGATACGCACTACGGTAAAAAAGAGGATAGATCCGGAGTACGCCTTATCTCGTTGTTAGGAAACCATTTGAAAGAGATTCTTAAGCGAGAGGCGGATAATCGTGCCTTCATCCATCTTTACTGTACGGGTCCGTATTGGGTGGCGTTCGAGAAATCAGCTTACCTGTTACGCCAAATATCTTCCCGTACCTTAGTGACCCCGTTAAGCCTCACCACGTACCCGTTTCCAATCGTGATGGTCTCTTGGACAGATGGCGAGTTACGTTCCTATACACGTAACCATCTTTTCCATCGCGAAGGCAATGACTACGGTCGGTTATCCGTCCCTACTCGTACGCTTGACGGTTACAAGGAGTGGCATAAGGAAGAGGTGAGGTATTTTCCGATGCCGGAAGTAAAAACCACGTCCATGGATCGTGACATGGAGATTGATTAAAGATACTTCTGAGGTTCAAGAGAGCCTCCAATCAAGAATATATTATCGCTAGGTCGCAATTAGAAAATGAGAATTAGGCGGCCGATATCGATCAAGAGGTCAGCTATCTCTAGTAGCGAGGAGAGTCCCTTTTTCTTTAACCGATAGACTAGACTCTTGCTTTAGCTTATACCACTCCAACCACTTGAGAGGTTCGGTCGCTTATTATTATAGTTAGATAGATATGAATAAAACAAATATGGAAAAGGTGAAATATCGTTATAATCGCTGGCGTTTAGCGCTGGGGCGTCTGGTAAATTTGCGGTATATCAACCGCTGGATCATTTTTTGTGCGGATCTTTTCATTTCCCTATGTGTATCTTTGATAGGAGTGCTGGGATTATTGTCCATCATGCATGTATACATAAGCGGGATTAGTGTATTAAAGGTAGGAATAGCTTCCTTTGTGGCCAGTATCCTTTCTTTTCTTACGTTCAAGGTTTATCACGGGGTGATCCGTCATTCCACGCTACGTGGACTATGGAGGATTGGTGGTGTCGCCATCACAAAATCCATCCTCATGTTCATACTGCTTCATCTTTTGAGGGCGGATTTCAATTCCTCTATATATTGGGTGGGAGGGATAACCGATTGTATGTTGACGATTGTTCTGCTGATCACCTTACGTGTATTTGTGATTAATGTATATAATAGCGTGTTGTCCCAACTTGGAAAAAAGCGCAAGCGTGTACTGGTGTTCGGTATGGATGAGGATAGCGTGATGATAGCCACATCACCCAACCGGCAAGTATTCATGCAAAATTATAGCATCATCGGCTTCTTGACGTTTGGTAGCGCTAAAAAGAACCTTCGCATAGCGGAACTTCCCGTTTACCAGATCGAGGACATTGATGACTTGTTGCGTCTGATCCCCAGAAATAACTTGGATGGTATCCTTTTCCCGAATATAAAGACCGTCCGACGAGAACGTGATCGTTTGATTCATTATTGCGAGCAGGCCTCCTTGAAGCCTCTCGTGGTTCCTGATATGGAGGAGGTCCATGAGGGCGGAATGAAGCGTTCAGTCCGTGAGATCCGTATTGAGGACTTGCTGGGTCGTGAGGAGATCAGTATAAATCTGGGCGAGATCGGTCTCTTATTGAAAGATAAGACGATCCTTGTTACGGGAGCGGCCGGTAGCATTGGTAGCGAGATCTGCCGCCAGCTGGCGCATTTCCCGATCAAGAAACTGATCTGCCTTGATGCCGCCGAGACTCCGATGCATGACTTACGCCTGGAATTGGAGGAGAAGTATAAGGAACTGGATTTTGTACCTATCATAGGCGATGTCCGGAATCCGGACCGTGTAGATTACGTATTCCGCAATTGGCATCCCCAGGTAGTATTCCATGCGGCAGCTTATAAGCACGTCCCCTTGATGGAAGAGAACCCTTGCGAGGCTGTTCGTACCAACGTGTTTGGTACCCGAGTGATAGCGGATGCCGCCGTAAGCTATGGTGTAGAGAAATTCGTGATGATCAGTACGGATAAGGCCGTTAATCCAACGAATATCATGGGATGTAGCAAGCGCCTCGCTGAGATATATGTGCAGAGCTTGAGTGTGGCGATCAGTAAGGGGGCTCTAGCGGGAAACACTAAGTTTATCACGACCCGTTTCGGTAATGTATTAGGAAGTAATGGCTCCGTGATACCTCGTTTTCGCGATCAGATCGCCAAAGGAGGCCCAGTTACGGTAACCCATCCCGATATCATCCGCTACTTCATGACAATCCCCGAAGCCTGCCGTTTGGTGTTGGAAGCCGGTACGATGGGCAAGGGCGGCGAGATTTTCATCTTTGATATGGGTGAGCCGGTCAAGATCGCTGACTTAGCGAAGCGTATGATCGAGCTTTCTGGTTTGCAGGTGGATAAAGACATAGAGATTAAATACACAGGTCTTCGTCCCGGTGAGAAATTATATGAGGAACTATTGAGCAACAAGGAGAATACGAAGGAAACCCCTCATGAGAAGATTCGTGTGGCAGCAGTCCGAGAGTACGCCTACAAGGATGTGGTAGAGCACATTGATCTATTAGCTGAATTATCCCTTCATGTACACATTCTTCCTATGGTGAGAGAGATGAAATCCTTCGTCCCCGAGTTCAAGAGCCAAAACTCTCAATTCACGAGATTGGACGGAGTGAATTAGCAATTTAGTTGGTAGTTATAAATCTGAATTATAAATGATTATCGCAGTAGATTTTGACGGAACAATCGTTGAGCATAAATATCCGGCGATAGGGAAGGAGATCCCTTTCGCTTTCGAGACATTGAGAAAGTTACAAACAGAACACCACAAGCTGATCTTATGGAGTGTGCGAGAGGGTAAGCTTTTGGATGAGGCTGTCACCTTTTGCCGAGAGCGGGGCTTGGAGTTTTACGCCGTGAACCGAGATTACCCGGAGGAAGAGAAAAGCCTGAATAACCATTTCTCCCGTAAGCTGAAGGCCGATATTTTTATTGATGACCGTAATCTTGGTGGTCTCCCGGACTGGGGTATGATTTACGAGATGGTGAGTAAAAGACTTTCCTATGAGGATTTAATGCGGAAATACGAGTCGGAATACGAACCGGAGAAACCGAAAGGCCTTTTCTCTCGTTTGTTTCGCTAAATCCATATCATTCTGTGTTCTAAGAAATAAAAAAAAAGATAACAAAATAATATGAAAATCAAAAGATTACTACTTTTATTAGCTCTACCTCTATTGGTAGCGAGTTGTACTTCTTACAAGAACGTACCATACCTCCAAAACCCAGAGGCAGTGAACGATTTTGAGGAGACCCTTCCGTTGTATGACGCCAAGATCATGCCAAAAGACTTGTTGAGCATCACGGTCAATACGACAGACCCGAAGGCTGCGACTCCATTCAACTTGACGGTACAGACTCCAATCAATGCGGCTTTGACAAATATCAGTACGACCACACAACCGACCATGCAGCAATACTTGGTGAATAATAAAGGAGAGATCGATTTCCCTGTTATCGGTCGCTTGGAAGTGGGTGGTCTCACCAAGAACGAGGCGGAGGACTTGATTCGTGAGCGTTTGAAACCTTATTTGAAGGAATCCCCGATCGTTACGGTCCGTATGGCTAATTACAAGATCTCCGTGTTGGGTGAGGTGGCCCGTCCGGGTAGCTTCACGATCGGCAACGAGAAGGTGAACGTTCTGGAGGCTTTGGCGATGGCAGGCGATATGACGATTTACGGTGTCCGTGATAACGTCAAGCTGATCCGTGAGGACGTGAACGGTAAGCGTGAGATCATTAACTTGAATTTGAATAATGCCGAAGTCGTGACTTCCCCGTATTATTACCTGAAGCAAAACGATATTATTTACGTGACCCCGAACAAGACGAAGGCTAAGAACTCCGATATCGGTAACAGCACGACCCTTTGGGTAAGCTCACTCTCGATTCTGGTATCTATTGCCGGCCTGTTGGTAAACATACTTAAGTAATTGAAAATTGAAAATTGAGAATTGAAAATTAAGAGAGATGATAGACGAACGGATAATTAATAACACTGGGATAGAGAACGAGGAACAAGAGATTGATTTGGTCGCTCTTTTATTCAAATACCTTTTTTATTGGCGTTGGTTTGTTGCTAGTATATTGATATGTTGCATCGCTACTTACCTGTTTCTTCGTTATCAAACGCCTGTATATAACATTTCCAGTTCCGTGTTGATAAAGGAGGAGGATAAGCGAAGCGGTTCGGGCAACAATCCGTTGGCGGCCATTCAAGATTTGGGAATGTTTTCCATGACAAATAATTTTGATAACGAGGTGGAGATATTGAAATCCCGTACATTGATAAAAAAAGTCGTGAACGACCTGAATTTATATGTTCGTGTAGCGGAAAAGCGAGCGTTCGGTTATGCGATGCCTCTTTATAAGAATAGTCCGGTGCGGATTTATATGACACCGGAAGAGGCCGATAAATTGGAGGAGCCGATTAAGCTGGATCTTACATTTACAAAAACAGGAAAATTGTCTGTTAAGGCTGAATATGTGCAAGATAAGGAAGAGCAAGAGATAGAACAGGCATTTGATCAATTGCCGGCGGTGTTACCAACACCTGTGGGTGTTTTAAGCTTTACGCGAGGCGATACCTTGTATATGGAAGAAGAGGAAATCGCTTTACGTGTTACCATAAATACGCCGACGGAGACCGCCGAGGATTATATGAAAGACTTGAGCGTGACCGCCTCTTCCCAGACCACGACGATAGCGAAGATCAGCGTGAACAATACAGTAAAGGAGCGAGGCGTGGATTTCGTGAATCGTTTGGTTGCGTTCTATAATCAAGACGCGAACGATGAGAAGAATGAGGTAGCTCAGAAAACCGCTGAGTTCATAGAGGAGCGTATCGGTATAATTAACCATGAGTTGGGTACGGCGGAGAGCGAGTTGGCGGATTTCAAGCAACGATCCGGTCTGACGGATTTGACAAGTGATGCCCGTCTAGCCTTACAAGAGAGTTCCAAGTATGAGCAGCAACGTACGGAGAACGCTACACAGATCAGCTTGGTTCAATTTCTGCGTACCTATATCAACGATCCGGTCAACAAGGAAGAGATAATTCCTGCAAACGTAGGGTTACAGGATCAAAACCTCACTAGGGTGATTGAACAATATAACACGATGATCATCGAGCGTAAACGTTTATTACGTACCTCTTCGGAAAATAACCCGGCGGTGATAAACATGAACACCGGCGTTGAGGCGATGAGACGTAATGTCGAGACAACCGTGAATAGTGTCTTGCGAGGACTACAAATCGCCCAGAAAGATATTGAGCGTCAGGCTAGTAAATTTGAGAGCCGGATTAGTGATGCTCCAAAGCAAGAGAAAGAGTTCATGACTATTTCTCGCCAGCAAGAAATCAAGGCGACTTTATATATCATGCTGTTGCAGAAGCGGGAGGAAAATGCGATCACATTGGCAGCCACGGCTAATAATGGTCGTATTGTAGAGGAACCATTACCCGGGAAGGATCCTGTGGCTCCCAAGAAGCTCGTGTTTTTATTGGCTGCGTTTGTGGTGGGCCTGTTTATTCCGGTGGGAATCATCTTTGTCGTGGAATTATTGAAATATAAGATCGAGAATCGTGGCGATGTGAAGCAATTGACGAATGTTCCGATTTTGGGCGAATTGCCCTTGTGTGGTCATAAATCCTCCGATAAGGGAGCGATCGTGGTGCGCGAGAATAAGAACGACATGATGGAGGAGACCTTCCGAGGTTTGCGGACCAATCTGCTCTTTATGCTCCGGAAAGATCAAAAGGTCATACTTTTCTCTTCTACGCAGCCCGGAGAAGGTAAGTCTTTCGTGACTGGAAATCTCGCTGTCAGCTTGGCTTATTTGGGAAAGAAGGTGGTAGTGGTTGGTATGGACATCCGTAAGCCGGGCTTGAATAAGGTCTTCGATTTATCGAAAAGGCAGGAAGGAATATCTAATTATCTGATGGATCCGGAGGATAAGGATCTTTTTGATCTTGTGCAGCCTTCCGGCATCAGTCCGAACCTGGATATCCTTTTAGGAGGAACGATTCCCCCGAACCCGACGGAACTGGTAGCCCGTGATACCTTGGAGAAGGCGATAGAGCAATTGAAATCCCGTTATGACTACGTGTTGCTGGATACAGCCCCGATCGGTATGGTAACTGATACGGCCATAATAAGCCGTGTGGCCGACATGTGTGTTTATGTCTGCCGTGCGGACGTGACCCCGAAAGCCGCTTTCTGCTACATTAATGTTCTTAGGGACGAGCATAAATTTGACAAGTTGGCGGTAGTGATCAATGGAATCGACCTGAGCAAACGTAAGAACACCTATGGCTACGGTTATGGTAAGAAATACGGTTATGGCTATGGTAAACATTATGGTTATGGATACGGCTATGGGTATGGTTTTGAGGCGGAGAATAAGAAAAAGGGGTGAGTCTCTATCGAATTATTAAATTATAATCTTTTTTAATCGCAATTAAATAATATGAATATACCCAAAATCGATATAATTGTACCAGTGTATAAGGTCGAGCCATATTTGAGAAAATGTGTTGATTCTTTATTGAATCAAACTTATGATGATTATATAATCTCTTTGGTAGATGATGGTTCTCCAGATGAGTGTCCTGCCATCTGTGATGAATATGCAATCAACTATCCGGAAAAAATCAGGGTTTATCATAAGCAGAATGGGGGATTATCAGATGCGAGGAATTATGCGGTAGAAAGATCAAAATCAGAGTTTGTGATTTTTGTGGATTCCGATGATTGGGTATCGGAGCATTTTATTCAGAATCTAGTTGAAGGACTCGCCTCTAGTGAAATTGATATGGTGGTTTCTCCGTATTACAGGGCAACAGAAACATCGGAAGGAGTTTCTATACGATTGAGTATGCCAACAAAGGCTCCTTGTTGTATGGGAGTGGAAGAAGCTCTAATAGAGTTATGTAGAGAGGAATATTATGGGAATCATGCTTGTTCTAAACTTATCAAACGAAGCTTGATCCTAGCTTATTTATATCCGATAGGTAAATATTTTGAGGATTCTTATACTACATATAAGCATATTGCTCATTCAAGAAAGGTGTCATATATACCTAATCCCGGGTATTATTATCTCCAACGTGAAGGTAGTATCGTACGCTCTGAATTTCAGAGAAGGCATTTAGATCTCATTTATGCAACTCAAGAAATGGTTGAGTATATGATTGACAATGATTTTTCTCGAAGAACTATATCGTTTGGGGTATATAAATTATTCAGAAGTGCTCATGCGACATTTATCCATGCTAGGAAAGAGTCAGATTTTAATGTAATCTATGATGAGGTGCTTATGATTTTAAATCGATATAAGGAATATTTTTCTGTTATTGATCAATCATTAAAGGAGACGATAATTCATAACATAATGATCTTGAATCGTCCATTGTATCATTTTATGATTCTTGGTAAGAAAAAATGAGTAGTTTTTATTATGATATATATTGATAATGTTTTATATATGATTACATGATAATGGTAAGACGATATATAGGGTTTTGGTTGTTTTTGATCTTAAATGTGATTTTTGTGTTGTTTTTCTTGGTTAATCAGTCTGAATTCATAATAAGTGCTCTTTTTTTAGTGTGGGTAAATATGACTATATATTCTGTAAGAGACTTGAAATCAAAAGGTATGCTATTTGCTTTTTGTGTGGCTTTTTTTTCATTTCTTATGGGTAGGCATTTACTGTCATATTATTTTGATTATGAGGTGGAAGCCTTTTCAGAAGACGTTAATACACATGCGGAATTGTGTATGTTGCTGAGTTTGGTGACCGTTTTTTTTTCTTATATGTTCTTTTATGTGCGTAATAAGAGGAAAAATAAACAGAGTCATGGTGGATATGTTTTACCTGATAAATATATAAAATTTATACGCAAATATTCTCTTGGAATATTTTGGTTCGCTTTAGTCTTCTCTGTAATCTATGCAATATTCATTGTAGTTCTGGTACATACGATAGGCTATTTGGCCAGCTATACGATCGAAGGAAAGGAGATGATGAGAGGCAATTATTTATTGTTGACACTCAACAGAATAGAGCAGGCTCTTCCTGTTGCTCTCTGTTGTTATCTAGCAACATTGCCAGATCGGAAGTCTTGTAACAAAATCTGTGGGTCTTATTTTCTATACTTGATTTTTACACTGCTAGGAGGGCAAAGAGGACCGTTTATCCTAGGGGCTTTATTTTTGATGATATATTATTTCTATCGAAATAAAAGAGATGGTGAAGTATGGGTAAAGAAAAGCTGGGTAAGAATAGGACTGATATCTTTTCCTTTTTTACTTGTCGGGTTGGGGCTTTTTTCTAAAATACGAACTGGAGATCAGATAGAATTTAAAAATATAGGTGACTCTCTTGTGAAATTTGTATATAATAATGGAGTAAGTGTTAATGTGATAAAAAGATCTTATGAGTTAGACTATAAATTAAGATCTGATCGATTTTATTCGATGCATTTTCTTCATGATGGTATCTTTGGATTAGTTTTTGGTTCTGATGGTACAGGTAATAATGCTGATAAGGCTACCGAAGGTTATCATCTAGCTCATGCGCTTCCATATTTAATGTTCCGTGATAAATATCTTGAAGGAGCAGGGACAGGTACAAGTTATATAGCTGAATTGTATCATGATTTTGGTTATATTGGAATAGTATTTGGAAATATAATTTATGGATTTATGTTGGCGTTATTAGCTAAATTTGATAAAAATAAACCATTTAACACATCGATGAAGCTTTTGATTATAACTCGACTTCTTTGGGCGCCACGTGGAGGATTTACTGAATTTATTACAATATTATCGCTTCCTGCTACAATCTTTATATATGTTGTTGTTTTTGTTAGTGTATTTTTTGTGTTTGGTGTTCCACGGAAACGCTGTGCTAAATTAGTATAGACTAAAAATAATTTTTAATTTTAATAGTTGTGAGTGTTTCTGAAAACAATAGGCGTATTGCTCGTAATACGTTACTGCTTTATGGAAGGAAAGCTGTAACCATGTTGATTGCGCTATATTCATCAAGAGTATTACTGCAATATTTGGGAATTGATGATTTTGGATTATATGGACTTGTTGGTAGTATAATTCTTGTTTTTACGTCACTTAAATCAACATTTGCTGCATCTGTTCAGAGATTTCTAAATGTAAATAAGGAAGAGAGTATTGCAAGGGAAAATGAAATTTTCTGCATGGGGATGATAATTCATGTGCTGATTGCTGTTGTCTTTATTCTATTAGCAGAGATTGGAGGTGCGATATTACTCCCAAATCTTAATTTGAATTCTGAAAAACTAATTGTTGCAGGATGTATACTTCATTTTACTATATTTTCGGCAGCAGTCTCTATAATTACAGTTCCTTTTGATGCTCTTGCTATGGCGAATGAGAAATTTGATGCGTTGGCTGTTATTTCTATTATAGATTCTGTTTTACGACTTTGTGTAATATTTATTCTGTCATTTAGTCCGATTCAAAGAGTTGTATTTTATGCGATATTACTTTTGTGTGTAACTATTGTACATATTCTTATGATAGGAGGGTATTGTTATAAAACTTTTAAAACTACAGTGAAATTTCATTTTGTAAAAGATAAAGTTTTATTTAAACGTATGACAGCTTTTGCAGGATGGAATTTCTTTGGTAATTTGGGGTACTATCTCACGAGTGAAGGTGTGAATTTTATTCTTAATATATTTGGTGGAATAGTAGCTAATGCTTCACGTGCAATCTCTTATCAAGTGAAAAATGCGTTACAGACTTTAGTGAATGATATAACTGTTGCTTTTCAACCTCAGAGCATGATGGTTTTTTCAACAGATAAACAACGTTTTTATAATCTTCAATTTTTAGCGACTAAAGCGAGATTTGCTATATGCGTAGTTTTGGGCTTCCCTCTATTTTTATTCATTCCTGAGATTTTGCAAGTTTGGTTGGGAAAACAACCGGAAGGAGCTGCGACCTTTATAAGATGTATTCTATTGTTTGTGGCCATACGTTGTTGGCATGATGCTATTGACACGACTTTTAAATCGGCTGCATGCATGCGAAATTATCAAATATGTGAAATGTCTATTATGCTATTTAACTTACCTGTATCTTGGCTTATGCTTCATTTGAAATTACCTCTGTATAGTGTGTTTATAGTAATGTCTGTTATTGAATTTGTGAATCTGATAGCAATAATGATGTTAGCATATAAGGAGTTAGATTTTATAATAGGGGATTATATTAAGGAAGTAATTATACCTTCGGTATTTATAATTTGTATCATGGGTATAATATATCTAAGTTGTTCTTTTTTTGATATACGTCCTTTTGGATGGATTGAAATGTTCTTTTTCTTAATAGGTGCATTTAGTATTGCGATTGGATTGATTTTTATGGTCTTGTTCTCTCGGATTGAAAGAGAAAAATTAGTGTCCATGATGAAATATAAATAATATTATTGTTGAATAATACTGTTTTATTGATAGATGGTAAATGTTTTTTTGATATAATAATTTGAAAATGAGAAATCTAATCCTTCTTGCAAACTTTTTTCCTTATGGTAATGGTGAACCATATTTGGAAACTGAGGTGAAATATTATGAACAGTATTTTGATCGTATTTATATTTGTTCATTGCAGTTAAGAAAAAGAGATCTACAATCTCGACGAGAATTACCTTCAGATAAATTTGAAGTATTCCCAGTTGAAAAAGCACCTAACTATGTTTATCTATTTAACTCACTTAGAGTTTTAGGAAATGCTAATCTTTATAAGGAATTGTGGAAGCTAGGTAAAGAGAAAAGAATGTCTTTTCAGCGTGTGGTGCGTCTGTTTGTTTATCTTAGTCGTTCGTATTATGAGGCTGGAAAAATAAAGAAATGGTTCAAAAGAAAAGTGACTTTTGATAATCTTGATTGTGGGGTTTTGTATTCATACCGTTTTGAATATCAACCTTATGTTGGATTACTGATTAAACAGGTATTACCCAATTTTAAAATTGTAGCTAGAGGGCATGGATTCGATTTGTATGAAGAAAGACATCAGGAACATTATATTCCTTTGCGTGAGTATTTATTGGAAAATCTTGATAAAACGATTATGATTGCACAAGATGGGGTTAATTATCTTGTGGAAAAATATCCTGTCTATAAGGAAAAAGTAATACTTTCTCGTCTTGGAACTATGGATCAAGGTCTGGCAATTCTTCCACAATCAATGGATGAATTTCGACTTGTCAGTTGTTCTACGGTCTCTCCTATAAAACGAATACATCTTATTGTGGAGGCATTAGCCCAAATTAAGAATATTCGAGTTCGATGGGATCATTATGGTGATGGCCTTTTATTGTCTGATATTAAGTGTCTTGCCGTAAAATTGTTGCATGGAAATATTCACTGGCATTTTCATGGGTATGTAGATAATCAAACTTTGATGTCTATTTATCAAAAGAAACCATACCATTTGTTTCTCAACGTTAGTTCATCAGAAGGAGTTCCTGTTTCTATCATGGAAGCCATGTCTTTTGGAATTCCTTGCGTAGCAACAGATGTTGGAGGAACTAAAGAGGTTATTGAAAATTATAAAAATGGGATCTTATTGTCTTCGGATTTTAAGCCCAAAGAACTTGCAGGTTGGATTATGCTTTTTTTTAAAATGGATGAAAAAGAATATCTGCTGTATAGAAATAACGCTCGGACAGGTTGGGAAGAATTTTATAATGCGGATAAAAATTATCGTATATTTTTGAACTTTCTGAATAATATGTGATTAGATGTGATTTGCTGTAATAAGAAAAATACATATACCCTAAAAATCTTCATATAAGTTTAATACTATATTTATTACTCTAATAGATGAAAAGAATAATGATTTTGGGAGCAAGTCTCCTCCAGCTTCCTGCTATAAAGAAGGCTAAAGAAATGGGTCTGGATGTAATTGCTGTAGACATGGATCCGGATGCTGTAGGGTTTAAAGAAGAGGGGATAACGAAATTGCAGATTAGCACGATAGATACACCCCGAATCGTAGAGGCTGCTCGTACTTATCAAATAGATGGGATAATGACGCTTGCTTCCGATATGCCTATGCAAGCGGTCGCTGCGGTGTGTGAAGAGTTGGGATTAATAGGTATTACCCCTCAAACGGCTCTTAATGCGACAAATAAGGCCGAAATGCGTAGATGTTTTAAGGCGCATGATGTTCCTATTCCTGAGTTTTATATAGTTAGTGAGCTTGATGAATTTATGGAGGCGACCAAACATTTTACGACTAAATTTATAATAAAGCCTGCTGATAATTCGGGGAATCGTGGGGTGAAACTTATAACAGATATAGCGGAAGAACAGGTTTTGATCCAAGCTTTTGATTATAGCAAAAAGTACAGTAGGGATGGGCGAGTTCTACTTGAAGAGTATATGGAAGGCGATGAGTTTAGTGTAGAGACAATGAGTGTTGATGGAGTATGCCATGTGATTCAAGTTACGGATAAACTAACTTCTGGTGCGCCCTATTTTGTAGAAATGGGACATACGCAGCCTTCCATGTTTGCGGAAGATATTAAAATGAGGATATCGGAAGTTGCAAAAGCAGGGATTAAAGCATTAGGTATCAATCATGGTCCTTCGCATACGGAAATAAAACTTACGTCTACTGGGCCTAAAATAGTGGAGATAGGCGCAAGATTGGGTGGAGGATGTATTACAACACATCTTGTTCCGCTATCAACAGGGGTAAATATGGTAGAGGCCAATATACGTATAGCTTTAGGAGAAACTCCTGATCTATGTAAGAAATATGATAAAGGTGCGGCTATTCGCTTCCTGCAACCTCTTCCAGGTATTTTTAAGTCGGTAGAAGGTGTAGATGAAGCCAGAGGTATCTCAGGCGTTATTGAGGTTGGATTTATGAAGAAAATAGGTGAAGTTATTCCGGAGCTATCTAATGGACTTGATCGAGTAGGCTATGTTATAACGCAAGGTAATACCCGTGAAGAAGCTGTAAGATTATGTGGGCAAGCTGTCAAAAAGATTAAATTTGAAATGGTGTAAATTATGTATAAAAGTTTTTTTAAGCGTTTATTTGATATTTGTGGTTCACTTTTAGCTATTCCTTTTGTTGTTATTATCGGCTTATTTGTAGGTTTGGCAATTTATTGGGAGGATAAAGGGGATGTATTCTATCTTGCTTCTCGACGTGGTCGTTATGGAAAGATATTTAAGATGTTTAAATTTCGTTCGATGAAAATGAATGCTCCAGATATTCGTAATTCGGATAATTCAACTTATAATTCTCCGGATGATCCAAGAGTTACTAAAGTGGGTAAGTTTATACGTAGAACTTCTATTGATGAATTACCTCAATTTTTCAATGTGTTGATTGGGGATATGAGTTTTATCGGGCCGAGACCTGTAACAATAGATCGCTCTTTTGAGGAATATGATGAAAAACGTAAGATACGTTTGGATGTACGTCCTGGAATTACTGGATATTCACAAGCTTATTTTCGAAATTCTATTTCAAATGAAAAGAAATTAGAGAAGGATGCTTTCTATGCTCGGAATGTCTCTTTTTGGGGTGATCTAAAAATTATTTTAGCAACAATTAATACAGTTATATTTCGCAGAAATATCTATAATAAAAAGAATCAATAATGAATGCTCAAAGGAAACGTTTACTCATATTAGGGGCCGGGCGTGGTCAAATAGGTTTGTATAAAGCAGCTCGTGAGATGGGAGTGATAAGCATTGCAGGGACAATGCCTAACAATAACCCTCCTTGTATACCATTGGCTGATGAGGTATGTTATATGGATATTCTTGATCCGGATGAGGTAGAGAGTAAGACTGCCGATTTACGATTTGATGGTGTGGCAACTTGCTGTCTAGATCGTGGGTTGAAAGCTCTTGGACGATTATGTGATAAACGCTCATTGCCGGGATATTCAGAGGAAGTCGCAGAGCTTTGTAATGATAAGTCAAAAATGAAACTTCGATTTAGTAAATATGGTGTAAATACGGCTGCATTTAAGCAAATATCTTCGGATGAAGATTTATTAGATGCTATAGATAAAATAGGAGGGTATCCTGTGATTATCAAAGCTACAGATCTAGCTGGTAGCCGAGGTATTTATAAAGCTAATAATGAGGAAGAAGCTTTTGAGGGATTTTATAAAGCAAAGAATGTCACTAAGGTTGATTATGTGCTTATAGAGAAATTCTTACAAGGGCGTGAATTTGGGGCACAGGCTTTTATCTCTAATGGTGAAATTCTTTTCGTCATGCCCCATGGTGATATACTTTACCAAGCAGATACGGCTGTTCCTGTAGGACATTATGTTCCTTATGAATGTTCAGATGTTCTTCGAGAAAAAATGACAGAAGAGGCTCGAAAAGCCATAAAGGCTATAGGGCTTGATGATTGCGCTGTTAATATTGATTTTATCGAAGAAGATGGTGTAATATATGTATTAGAGTTAACAGGACGAATCGGTGCTAATTGCTTACCTGAACTTGTAAGTATTAATTATGGACTAAATTATTACAAGATGGTGATTGCGGCAGCTTTAGGTATTGATCCGGTAGAAATATGGAATCAACGTCAAGTTGGTCAAGCTGGTTTGTCGAAAATGATAATTTCGCCAGAGCAGGAAGGAGTCTTGGAAGACATACGATATGTAGGTGAAAGAGACTCCTATATTTATGATTTGACATTCTTTGTACGTCCAGGTTCAGAGGTGAAGAGATTTGCCAATTCAAGTCATTGCTTGGCCCAAATAGTAGTAGAGGGGCAAAATCTTGAAGAGTGTGAGAGAAAAGTTGATTTAGTCACATCTAAAATAGAGATGAGACTAAAATGAGAATTATAAAGAAACGGGATATTTGATCGAGAAATAATTTTAATAAAGATGAAAAAAATACCTTTTTCACCTCCTGATATAACAGTGAGTGAGGTTGATTTAGTATCGGGTGCCCTTTATTCCGGTTGGATTACAACTGGTCCGAAAACAAAAGAGTTTGAGCGTAAGATCGCTGAATACTGCCATACTGATAAAGCTGTATGTTTAAATTCCGCTACAGCTTGTATGGAGTCTATATTGAGAGTATTAGGTGTTGGTCCCGGTGATGAGGTGATTACCAGTGCTTATACGTATACCGCTACCGCTAGTGTGACTTGTCATGTAGGTGCTAAGGTGGTTATGGTGGATACGGCTCCTGATTCTTTCGAGATGGATTATGATAAATTGGTGGAAGCTATAACCCCTAATACAAAAGTGGTGATCCCTGTGGATCTAGGAGGGGTTATATGCGACTATGATCGGATATATGCGTCGCTGGAAAGTAAACGACATTTATTCAATCCTGCGAATGAGATTCAGAAATTGTTTGGCCGAGTAATTGTTTTGGCAGATGCGGCACATGCTTTTGGTGCTCAATGGCATGGGAGGATGTGTGGCGAGGTGGCTGACTTTACATCTTTCTCTTTTCATGCGGTAAAGAATTTAACGACTGCTGAGGGAGGAGCGTTGACGTGGCGTACTATCCCGGGTTTGGATAATGAGGCTTTATATAAGCAATTCCAGCTTCTTTCGTTGCATGGGCAGAATAAAGACGCTCTTGCAAAAACACAGCTAGGGACTTGGGAGTATGATATCGTGGCACCTTATTATAAATGTAATATGACTGATATCATGGCTGCTATCGGTTTGGCTCAATTTGAACGTTATGACGGGATGCTTGCTAGACGCCAAGAGATTATCCGTCGTTATAACGAGTCTCTGAGATCTTATCATGTGCAAACTCTTAATCATTTAGATGGTGATCATATCTCCAGCGGACATTTATATTTGGTAAGATTGTTGGATAAATCCTTGGAACAACGAAATGATATTGTTATCAAAATGGCTGAACGTGGGATAGCGTGCAATGTACATTATAAACCTTTACCTATGATGACGGCCTATAAGAACTTAGGCTTTGATATCGCGGATTATCCAAATGCTTACAATCAATACCATAACGAGATTACTCTTCCTTTACATACCTTACTTTCTGATGAGGATATTGAGTATGTGATCTCTAATTTTATCGATATAATCTCCCAATAAACACATATAATAGCCCGGGATGATAAATGAGAGCAGTCCGTCGGAAAGATCTGGGAATCGACGACAACAAGCTGCGGTAGTTTTTCATAATTTATTTGGACGTAATAAGGTACTTAAGTATTTTGGCTGAGAAACAATTGTAGAGTAAACTTGTTTCATCAATAAAAAACAAAAGGGACAACCTTTTTTATTACTAAGTACAAACCGGGTCATATTAGACTGAAAGTAGTCAACAAAATTCATTAAACTTTTGTTTTCTCTAAGAGAAACTCTTATTCGCTTCGCTTCCTACATCTATTACCTGCGGAATCGACATGCGCTAGATGCACGACACCAGCGAACCATAATTATGATTCTTTTTTTTGAGATTCTCCTTAAAATATGGTAGATGCATACTGATAATTGTAGATGCTTTTTATCTACAACCAATATGCAATCTGTTTATTTATAGAGTTTTGATAGGAAGTGGTAGATGTTGTAGATGTTTTTATAAAATCAATTCCTTACGTAAACTTAGGGAATATCGGATAATTTATTTTATCCTAAAACAATGTGGGCTAAAAAGTATATGATATCTTTGCCTTCCTATGGTAAAGCTTGAATATCTAAAAAAGATATGTGTTCGTTGGATTATATTGGCGATTTTTCTTGTCGCTATATGGATCGTGATGGGAAATCCCAGATTAGGCGAATGGTATTCCCGTTCGATTTATCCATGGGTATCGGGTATGCTATCTCGTTTCTCCTGCTTGTTCCCTTTTTCCGTAGGGGATTGTTTTATTTATGGTAGCATTGCCGGGTTATTAGGGTATCTGTCGTATGCGATTATAAGGAGGCGGAGGATCGGGAGGACAATAAGGCATGTCGTGGAATATCTGGCATGGGTGTATGTCTGGTTCTATATCGCTTGGGGATTGAATTATTTCCGGGAAGATTTTTTCACTCGTACGCGAACCACTTATGTGCCTTTTTCCTCGGAACATTTCCAATCCTTCTTGGATGCCTACACGGATTCCCTGAACGCCTCATGGGTTCCGATAGAGACGATCGATCGGGAGGTCGTGAAAGAGGCGGTGCAGGAAGGGTATCGGGAATTGCCTACTCGTTTCGGGCTTACCACTCCCGGAACCTATCTTCATCCTAAAACGATGCTGTTCTCCCGGTTGATGAGTGGAGTAGGGGTGATGGGATATATGGGACCGTTTTTCACGGAGTTCAATTTGAACGGCCAGCTCTTGCCCGTGCAATATCCCGCCACTTACGCCCATGAGATGGCTCATGTGCTTAGTATATCCAACGAGGCCGAGGCTAATCTATACAGTTATTTAATATGCACGGGTTCTTCCGTGCCGGAAATCCGGTTCTCAGGTTACTTCTCTTTGCTGCCTTATGTGTTGAGCAACGCATATGTGGCTTTGGATAAGGACTCTTTTGAGGCATGGAAGAAAAGATTACGCCCCGAGATCAAGGACTTGTATAACGAGAAAGTAGCCTATTGGCAATCCCTATACAGCCCGCTGATCGGCGAGGCGCAAGACGTGGTCTATAATCTTTTCCTGAAAGGCAATAAGATACCTGCCGGAACCGCTAATTATTCGGAGGTGATCGCTTTATTGATCGCTTTGGAAGGAGAATGATTTATTCATCATTTAACTTCCTCCAAATAAAGCACTCGGCTCGAGTAATCATTCTGCTTGTGATAATCGACAATGTGATTATAAGGGATTTCCAGTCCGTTCGCCATGAGATATTCCCCGGTGAAAGCTTTACCCTCGAAGGCCAGAGGCTCGTTGTCGATCCGGTTCAGTTCGCAGACTCTGTATTTCTTGTCTGGGGATAATCCGTTCATCTTTACACGGGGTAAATGTTGGTTGACGAAATGCTCGGTCTTCCACCAATAAAATACGGCTTTGTCTTTCTCCGGTGAGGTGTACATCAAGGAAGCTACTCCCAAACGATCGTACGGAGAAACCAGACGGTAGATATCGCCGAATTGCACGACGGGACGGATCGTCTTATAATCGGCGATCGCCTTGCGGCAAAGTGTTTTCTCTTCTTCTGTCATATTCTTGGGTTGGATCTCCATGCCCAAACGGCCGCTCATCGCTACGTCGATCCGATATTTCAGGGGAATGACCCGGAATGTTTGATGGTTGGGGGCGGCGCTGATATGTGAGGCCATGGCGATAGCCGGGAAAAAATAAGAAGTACCCCATTGCATATAGATACGCTGTAAGGCATCGGTATTGTCGCTTACCCAAAACTCATCGAAGTAAGGCATGACACCGTAATTTGCCCGGCCTCCACCACTGGCGCAAGCCTGTAGGGTTAAATCCGGGTATTTGGCTCGGATACGCTCACAGACTTTCTTGAATCCTTCGTGATATTCGATATACATATGGCTTTGCTGATCCGAAGGCAGATATTGGGAGCCATGGTTCAGGATGCTCATATTGGCGTCCCATTTGATATAATCGATCTCCGGGTATGTTGTCATCAAGTTGTCGACGATACCGAATATGAAGTCTTGCACCTCGGGATTGGAGAGATCAAGAACGACCTGTGTACCGCCACGCCCCAGGACGATTTCCCTGTTTGGAGCTTTCAATACCCATTCCGGATGCTTCTCGTACAATTCACTTGTCGTGTTGGCCATTTCCGGTTCGATCCAGATACCGAATTTAATACCATGCTTGTTGGCGTCGGCGATCAGGCCCTCGATGCCTCTTGGTAGTTTTCGGGCATCAACCATCCAATCCCCTAAGGACGAGTTATCTTTATTACGAGGATATTTATCGCCAAACCAGCCGTCGTCCATGACGAACAACTCGCCGCCCATAGACTGGATATCACTCATCATTTGGTCCATACCTTCTTGATTGATATCGAAATATACACCTTCCCAACTGTTTAGTAAGATTTTCCGGGCGGTCGCTCCATTCGCTATCTTATGTTTGCGTGCCCATGCGTGGAAATTTCGGCTGCTTCCGCTTAAGCCGTCCTTACTGTAAGTCAGCGCCAATTCCGGTGTACGGAAACTTTCTTTGGCTTTGAGGGTGTAAGCCGAGTTCTCCTCGTTTATTCCCGCGAAGAAATGGTGATAGTCGCTATCATCCGTATCGAAGAATAATTTGTAGTTACCGCTATAGCATAGGGCGGCGCCAATAACGGAACCGGTGTTTTCCTTTGGTTTTCCGTCTAGGGAGATCATCACTTCGGCGTGGGCGGTATGGGAGTTGCGGATACCATCCTTGTTTTTTATCATCTTGATGCCCGGTCGTAACGGTTCTTGTGCCAATTGAGCCTCGTTTGCCCATGAGCCGTATAAGTGGGAAACCCATACGTCTCCTTTCCGGATCGGCAGATAAGCGGAAGCGAAACGATTGAGGGTGATCGCTTTTTTCTCCTCATGCGTGATCTCTGTCCAAGTCTCGATGATATCGGCGTCCGGATAGGTTCTGTAACAGAGATTCATATAAAAAGGATACACTTTATCTTTTAATCGGATCGTTGTGATATCTGCCGTTTGCTCTTTTCGTGTATCTACTTTTATGACTTCCAGTTGAAGGGTCATATTCCCGTCGCCATGGGTAACGGACAATGCGCTTTCGGAGGGGCAATTCAAGCCGTAGACCGGATAAGCGGAAAATGTTTTCTGCTCGGTCTCGAGCAAGGTAGCCGCATCGGAAGTGGATAACTTGTCTCCATAGTAGATGAATCTTACCTCTCCGCCGACAGGTGCGTCTAGCAATAATGAGGTATTCCTCGTGGAAATCAATACGTCTTGTGCCCATAAACTAGTGGTCAATAGGGAGGCGCAACATAAATAACCGAATTTACTCTTAATGTTCATTTTATTAGTAGGTGTTAGATTTAAATTCAGGAGCAAAAGTAGGAGAGAGCCGGTAGGTTTCCTAATAGGATTTTATCAGATACTGTTACTTTTCTGCTTTAACTAAAATTTGTTTCACGCAGAAGAAACCCGTGCTTTCATTAATGAAAATTCCATATTGTCTAATTCGAAAGAAATCACTAACTTTGCGGCAATTTTTTAGAAGCAAGATAAATACATCGCGATATGAGTAAGAAATTTACCGAATATTCTAAGTTTGACTTGTCGAACGTAAATAAAGAGGTGCTGAAGAAATGGAAGGATGGAGACATCTTCCATAAGAGTCTTGAAACAAGAGAGGGACATCCTACATTCGTATTCTACGAAGGCCCTCCATCCGCAAACGGTATGCCGGGTATTCACCATGTTATCGCCCGTTCGATTAAGGATATTTTCTGCCGCTATAAAACCATGAAGGGATTCTTGGTGAATCGTAAGGCAGGTTGGGATACACACGGTCTGCCTGTCGAGTTAGGCGTAGAGAAGGCTTTGGGCATCACAAAGGAAGATATCGGTAAGAAGATTTCTGTCGCTGAGTATAACGCCGCTTGCCGTAAGGACGTGATGAAGTTCACGAAAGAGTGGGAGGATTTGACGCAGAAGATGGGTTATTGGGTGGATATGGAGAATCCGTATATCACATACGATAACCGCTATATCGAGACCTTGTGGTATCTATTGAAAGAACTTTATAAGAAAGGTCTTTTATATAAAGGCTATACGATCCAACCGTATTCTCCCGCCGCAGGTACGGGCTTGAGCACGCACGAGTTGAACCAACCGGGTTGTTACCGTGACGTGAAGGATACGACTTGTACGGCACAGTTCCATATATTGGACCCGAAACCAGAGATGGCACAATTCGGCGATCCTTATTTCTTGGCATGGACAACGACTCCTTGGACGTTGCCTTCCAATACGGCGCTTTGCGTAGGCCCGAATATTACTTATCTGGCTGTACAGACTTATAACCCTTACACGGGTATCCCGATGACTGCTGTTATAGCGAAAGATTTATTGTCTGCTTATTTCAATCCGAAAGCCGCTGAGCTTTCTTTGTCTGATTACAAACCGGGTGACAAGCTGGTTCCTTTCAGCGTAGTAGGTGAGTGGAAGGGTTCCGAGTTGGCCGGTATGAAATATGAGCAATTGATCCCATGGGTAAATCCGGGTGAAGGTGCATTTCGTGTGATCACGGGTGATTTCGTTACGACAGAGGATGGTACGGGTATCGTACATATTGCGCCGACGTTTGGTGCGGACGATAACCGTGTGGCGAAAACATTCGGGGTCCCTCCTTTGATGATGCAGGATAAGGATGGAAATATGCGCCCTATGGTGGATATGACCGGTAAGTTCTATAAGCTAGAAGACTTGGCTCCGGAGTTTGTACAAAATTGTATGAACGCTTCTGATTATGATCCATGGCAAGGAAAATTCGTGAAGAACGCTTACGATGATACGAAGACGGATAAAGATGAGACATTGGATATTGAGATCTGCATGATGCTGAAGGCCCAGAACCGGGTGTTCAAGATCGAGAAGCATGTCCACAATTACCCGCATTGCTGGCGTACTGATAAGCCGGTATTGTATTATCCGTTGGATAGCTGGTTTATCCGCACGACCGCTTGCCGTGAGCGCATGATCGAGTTGAACAATACGATCAACTGGAAACCGCAGAGCACGGGTACGGGACGTTTCGGCAAATGGCTGGAGAACTTGCAAGACTGGAACTTGAGCCGCAGTCGTTATTGGGGTACTCCGTTACCGATCTGGCGTACGGAAGATGGTAGCGAGGAGAAGTGTATCGGTTCCGTGGTAGAGCTGTTCGGCGAGATCGAGAAATCGGTGAAGGCCGGCTTTATGGAGTCTAACCCTTATAAGGACTTCGCTCCGGGAGATTATACGAAGGAGAACTACGAGAAGATCGATTTGCACCGTCCGTATGTGGATGATATTATCTTGGTTTCCGCTTCCGGCAAGCCGATGAAGCGTGAGACAGACTTGATCGATGTATGGTTCGATTCCGGCGCTATGCCTTATGCCCAGATCCACTATCCGTTCGAGAACTTGAAGGAGTTCGATAATCGTCAGATCTATCCGGCTGACTTTATCGCTGAGGGTGTTGACCAGACACGCGGTTGGTTCTTTACCCTGCATGCTCTGGGCACCATGATCTTTGATAGCGTGGCTTACAAGGCTGTCGTGTCTAACGGTCTGGTATTGGATAAGAACGGAAACAAGATGTCTAAACGCTTGGGCAACGCTGTTGATCCATTCTCTACGATCGAGAAGTATGGTTCGGACCCGTTGCGTTGGTACATGATCACGAACGCTTCACCATGGGATAATATTAAGTTTGATATCGATGGTATCGAAGAAGTTCGCCGTAAGTTCTTTGGTACATTATATAATACGTATTCATTCTTTGCTTTGTACGCGAACGTGGATGGCTTCGACTACTCCGATCCGGATGTAGAATGGAGCAAGCGTCCGGAGATTGACCGTTGGATCCTTTCTCTGTTGAACAGCTTGGTGAAGGATGTGGATGGCTACTTGGAGGCTTACGAGCCGACTCGTGCCGGACGTGCTATCTCTGATTTCGTAAATGATAACTTGAGTAACTGGTATGTGCGTTTGAACCGCCGCCGTTTCTGGGGTGGTGGTATGACGGAGGATAAGTTGTCCGCTTACCAGACTTTATATACTTGCTTGGAGACAGTGGCTAAGTTGATGGCTCCGATCGCTCCGTTCTATGCCGATCAGTTATTCTTAGACTTGGTCGCTGTTACGGGACGTGAGAACGTTGAGTCCGTACACTTGTCCGATTTCCCGGTTTACGACGAGTCTAAGATCGACAAGAATTTGGAAGAGCGTATGCAAATGGCTCAAGATGTTTCTTCTATGGTATTGGCTCTTCGCCGCAAGGTGAATATCAAGGTTCGCCAGCCGTTGCATACGGTAATGATTCCGGTTGTAGACGCTCATCAACAAGAGAGTATCGAGGCCGTGAAGAACCTGATCTTGAACGAGGTGAACGTGAAGGAGCTGAAGTTCGTGGATAATACGGCAGGTATCTTGGTGAAGAAGATCAAACCGGACTTTAAGAAGTTGGGCCCGCGCTACGGAAAGATCATGAAGGCGCTGGCCGCCACGATTCAATCGATGAGCCAAGAAGATATCAACGCTTTCGAGAAAGCCGGAACGTTTACCTTGATGGTAGATGGACAGGAGGCCGTTTTGGAGCGTACGGATGTAGAGATCATCTCTGAGGATATCCCGGGTTGGTTGGTCGCTAATGAAGGTCGCTTGACAGTCGCTTTGGATATTACCGTAACCGAGGATTTGCGTAAGGAGGGGCTGGCCCGTGAGTTGGTGAATCGTATCCAGAACTTGCGTAAGAGCAGCGGTTTCGATATAACGGATAAGATCCATGTATCCATTCTTTCTTGCGAGGAGATGGATGAGGCGATCCATGATTATAAGGATTATATCGCTAACCAAGTATTGGCGGAATCTATCGAAATCATGGATAATGCGATCAGCGACGCTACGGAACTCGATTTCGAGGACTTTAAATTGTCCGTAAAGATCGAGAAAGCTTAAAAATAGAATAGCATTTCTTGCGGAAGAATTAGGAATGAAATATAGGAAAATCGATAATTATATTATCTTTGCATGCAAAGAAGAAATAATATGATTTTATATTCATTCTTAATTCTTCTTTTTGATTGATATTTGAACGATTGTTGAACCTAAATTTTTTTAGAACCATGGCAGAGAAGACAAGATATTCAGACGCTGAGCTCGAGGAGTTCCGCGCTATTATATTAGAGAAACTGGAAATCGCGAAGAGGGATTACGAGCTTTTGCGATCAGGGGTTACGAATTCCGACGGTAACGACGTGGCTGATACGTCTCCTACATTCAAGGTGCTGGAGGAAGGCGCTTCTACGTTATCGAAGGAAGAGGCGGGCCGTTTGGCGCAACGCCAGATGAAATTCATCCAGAATTTGCAGGCCGCTTTGATCCGTATCGAGAATAAGACCTACGGTATTTGCCGGGAGACTGGTAAATTGATCCCGAAAGAAAGGCTACGTGCCGTGCCTCATGCGACTTTAAGTATCGAAGCAAAACAAGGAGGTGCAAAGTAAATGAGATATTCTAAAGGTTGGGGAGCAGTGTTAATCATAATACTGCTCCTTCTTCTTGACCAAGCGCTGAAAATATGGATTAAGACCCACATGCAGTTGCATGAGAGTATAGAGATAACTCCGTGGTTTTATCTCTATTTTACCGAGAATCCGGGTATGGCATTCGGTATAGAGGTGATTGGGAAATTATTCCTTTCCGTATTCCGTATCGTGGCTGTATTGTTTATCGGATATTATTTGTATAAACTGGTTAAAGAAAATTATAAATTCGGTTTTATTGCCTGTATATCTTTGGTTTTCGCGGGGGCGGTGGGAAATATAATCGACTCGATATTCTATGGCGTGATCTTCGACCATAGTTTCGGGCAACTTGCTACTTTTATGCCGGAGGGAGGTGGTTATGCCTCTTGGCTGCATGGTAAGGTGGTGGATATGTTCTATTTCCCATTGATAGAGACCGTATTCCCTGATTGGGTTCCGATCTGGGGTGGACAGGAGTTCGTTTTCTTCCGTCCGATCTTTAATTTGGCGGACTCGGCGATTTGCGTGGGAGTTTTCCTTTTGTTAATATTTTATCGGCATACTTTGTCGGCTAGCCTTTCGAAAGAAGAGAAATAAATGCGGAGAAAATTACGGATATATGGTATGGCTTTATTAGCCACGACGTTGCTGGCAGCATGTAGTAAGGTTCCGGATGGTATTCTGTCGGAGAAAAAGATGCAGGGTGTCTTGACGGATATGTTGCTGGCTGAGGCCATGGTAAATGTGGATTATAATACTTATAAATCCGATACCATGAAGCTTGCCTTGTATGAGTCTGTATTCCGTAAGCATGATATTACACAAGCGGTGTATGATAGCTCGTTGGTGTGGTACGGCCGTAACTTGGATATTTATATGGAGGTCTACAACCGGGTCTTGGCCGATCTTAATAAACGGATCAATAACTTAGGGGATGTGCAGGCGGACGCTGCGCCGGTATCGAACCGGGATTCTGTGGATATTTGGCCTCGCCGTTCTTATCTGGTCTTGTCTCCTACCTCTGTATTTAATGGGGTGACTTTCGATATACGTCCGGAAACGAATTATTCCTCGGGCAGTAGTTTCGTGCTGGGCATGTGTGTCTGGGGATTGAATAACAAAATGGCTTATAAGCCGGAGGTACGTTTAAGCGCGGACCAAGGTGATACGACCTTGACGGTGAATAGTAAGATCACGAAAGATGGATATCACGAGACGATCTTGAAGACTATACCAACTAAGAAAGTAAAGCGTGTGTTTGGATATATCCGTATGGATAATATGGATACGACTTATTATAAGGTGTATATAGATAGCTTAAGCTTGATGAAATATAACTATGGTAAGGAGCTTGCCGAATTACCTAAGGATTCTATTAAGTAATCTCTCTATTTGTTTATTGTACTTATGAGAAGAATTGCCGCTCATTACGTTTGGTGTAAGCAGGTTTATCGTATGCATTATATCGAACTGGATGATAATGGTGCGTTTTATGGTGTTTACCCGTTGAATGAGGAGATAGCTGGAACCGCTTTTTATGATGGAGTGCTGGTGCCGGTTCTTTCCTCGGAACCGGCGATTGGTTTTAAGCAGGTGATGGGATCTTGGCCGGCGTTAACCGAAAAGATTACGCCGGGTTGTTCAGTCCATATATATCGTTTAAGCGGGATTCCCTTGGCGTCTGCGAAACTCGGCACAGACCACGGCTGTAGCGATAGCCACATTGAGAGACTCTGAGGTGTCTCTTCCTTCCGGATAGTTCGGGATATACAATTTTTCGTTTACAAAAGCCTCGATGGCGGGACGTATTCCATTTCCTTCATTACCCATTATCAAGATACCGTTTCCGGATAAGGTTTTCTCATATAAGTTTTCTCCGCCAAGGAAGGTGCCGTATAAAGGTATGGCTTGGGCAGATTGGGCCTGTAAGAACGTTTCCAGATCGGTGTAATGTATTTTTACGTGGGCGAGCGCACCCATAGTGGCTTGTACGGTTTTTGGACTGAAAACATCGGCGGTATCTTTGCTGCATACGATATGGGAAATACCGAACCAGTCCGCTAACCGGATGATCGTACCTAAGTTGCCCGGATCTTGGATTCCGTCTAATGCGAGAACAAGCTCCTTTTCCGGCGTTATTTCCGTTATATCCCAATTGGGGCGTTTAAAGATCGCGAATACATCTTGGGGATTTTTCAGGAAACTGGCTTTACGAATATCATCTTCTTCCGCTACCAATAACTCCTTGGCCGGAATATCGCCTTGTGTAGCCATCCAAGATGGCTTGGCTATTAATAACTCACATTCAAAGGCCGGTAACATATCGGCTACCAATTTATTTCCTTCGGCTACAAAAACATTATTTTCATTCCGGAATTTCTTTAATTCCAGAGAACGGATGTATTTGACTTTGGTCTTGCTTAGCATCTTAGTTCTTTTTACAAAACAAAAGTACGGTAAATTCTTTAAATTCCAGTACATTCGCGATCGTAAAAAGCTTGGAATGATGAATCGATCTCTACGTATATGCTATTTTATCTGTATCGTACTACTGCTAGCCTCTTGTAGTACGACCAAGTTTGTGCCGGATGGGGAATATTTGCTGGATAAGGTGGAGATCGTGTCGGATAACAAGGATTATAAGTCTGCGGATTTAAAATCTTATCTTAGGCAGCAACCAAACTTCAAGGTGTTTGGTCTGATGAAGTGGCAGTTGTTTGTCTATGATTGGTCTGGTAAGAATGAGAAGAAATGGATCAATAAACAGTTACGTAGGATTGGTGAGCCTCCCGTGGTGCTGGATACGATGTTGGTGGAACAGTCCGCCATGGAACTAGAGCGTTTTTACATTAATAAAGGGTATGTCCATGCGGATGTATCAACGACGATCGATACGACACGCCATAAGAAAGCGGTTGTAACTTACCATATAAAGGCGAACGATCCGTATAGGATACGCAATTACACGATGAAGTTCCCCGATCCGAAAATTGATAGTTTGGCACATCTGAAAGCGCCTCGCCGCTCTCCCTTAGCTTCTGCGTTCCGGTCCTCACAGGAAGAGTATAACCAATTAGTTAAGGAAGGAACTTTATTTGACCGGGATATATTGGACAAGGAGCGGGAGCGTATTACGACCTTACTTCGCTGGAACGGGTATTATGGTTTTAATCGGGATTATTTAGGATATATCGCTGATAGTTCTTTTAACCAAAATGTCGTGGATCTTGATATGTCCATGAAACCTTATCGGAAGGTGTTGCCCAATGGGTCGGTAGAGGATCAGCCGCATCGTCAGTATTATATTAAGGATGTAACGGTCTTAACCGATTATAATCCGATGGGGGTAGGAGAGGACGCTAGTTTCATGGCTACAGATACGATGCTCAGCGCAGGGGTGAATATCGTATATGGCCGGAACGGGAAGAGTATCCGTCCGAGCGTGCTCCGGAGGAGTACTTATATTCGTCCGGGGCAATTATTTAGTGAGAAGAATATAGAGCAGACCTATTCAGCGTTCGCTTCTCTAAGGGCTTTGAGGAATGTAAATATACGTTTTACGGAAGTAGAGGAGCGGGATACGATGAAGTTGGATTGTTACATTCTTACTTCTCCCGCGAAGATAAATACGGTGGGAGTGGATTTGGAAGGCACTAACTCGGCGGGTGATTATGGGTTTGCCTCCAGCTTGAATTATCAGCATAGGAATATCTTCCGAGGATCGGAGCTGTTTTCGGCGAGGGTGAGAGGGGCTTACGAGGCGTTATCCGGAAATAAGGCGAATGGCTTTGGTAATTACTGGGAGTTAGGTGCGGAAGGGTCCTTGCTGTTTCCTCGTTTCTTGTTCCCGTTCTTGAGTTCGGATTTTCGTAGGCGGCTACGTGCGTCAACTGAAGCGAAAATAAGTTACAACCTGCAAAAACGTCCGGAGTATACGAGGGCGATTCTATCTGGTGGTTGGAGTTATATTTGGCAAGATCGGGGCAATACACAGGCACGCCATACCTTTAAGCTTGTAGACTTGAATTATGTGTATTTGCCGGATAAGAATATGGACTTTATCAATAGCTTGCCGGATTATATGGTGTTGTATAACTATACGAACCATTTTATCATGAGTTCGGGATATACTTATTCCTTCAGCAATTATTCTCCCCAGAATCGTTTGAGAAACACGCATTCCCTACGTGCGTCGGTCGAGGTCGCAGGGAATTTGTTGAGTGCCTTTTCGCATCTTACGGGGGCGAAGAAAAATGATGACGGTTATTATGAGTTGTTTGGTACGGAATATGCGCAATATGTGAAATTGGATTTCGATTTTAGTAAAGGAATCGTGCTTGACAGTCGTAACAAGTTAGCTTTCCATATAGGAGTGGGAGTGGGGATGGCTTATGGTAACTCAAACTATTTACCTTTTGAGCGTGCTTATTTCTCGGGGGGAGCGAATAGTGTCCGGGGATGGTCTGTACGAGAGTTAGGTCCGGGTAGTATGGAAGTTGACAGCACGACTTCTTTCGCTCTTCAATCGGGGGATATCCGCTTGGATTTGAACTTGGAATATCGAACGAAACTTTTTTGGAAGTTTGAATTGGCGGCTTACATAGATGCCGGAAACATATGGACCCGGAATGTATCAGATGAACGCTATAAGGCTGGAAACTTTGATTTCTCTCGTTTTTATAAGGAGATCGCTGTTTCCTATGGTTTGGGACTTCGTTTGGACTTTGATTTCTTTCTACTACGTTTAGATACAGGCTTCAAGGCTTATAATCCTCAGGAGAAAAAGTCTAGGCGTTGGGCGATAACCCGTCCTAATTTCAAGGATAATTTCGCCTTGCATTTTGCCGTTGGTTATCCATTCTAAATTCAATATGTAAAAAAGTGTACTAAAAGTTTGCAAGGAAAAGAAAAATCCTTACCTTTGCACCACGAAAATAAGGATGGTCAGGTAGCTCAGCTGGATAGAGCAACAGCCTTCTAAGCTGTGGGTCCTGGGTTCGAATCCCAGCCCGATCACGAGGGAGATTCTAAAAGAGTCTCCCTTTTTTGTTATAATCAGATGCCAGTTTTTTTCTTTTGCTTGTTTTGATCGTTGTTTATTGATCTTTTATGGAAAACTTTGAGTGTTATCTATCGATTATTATATAGAAGATTTCGAGATAGAATTTCATAATTTTGTTTTTGATGGGATAAGGGCTATTAAGCAGGATTCCTGTATTTGAGATTAAACAGATTGTAAATATTTAAAAAGTAGATAAGATGGAAACATTTGACGATATCATTAAAGGGGATAAACCTGTATTGGTGGATTTTTTTGCGACATGGTGCGGCCCGTGTAAGGTGTTGAGTCCGACGGTCGAGGCATTGGGGAAGGAGTTGGCGGGACAAGTGCGTGTCCTTAAAATTGATGTAGATAAGAACGAGGCACTTGCCAGACAGTTGAGGATTCAATCTGTACCCACTTTGATCATCTTCAAGAAAGGTGAGATCGTATGGCGCTCTTCCGGCGTGATGGACTACGGAAGCCTTTTACAGAAGGTGCAAAGCTATATTGATTAAAAGCCGTTCATCGGGATCAATACCGTCGGGATCAATAAAAGGAATCCAAGGATCACTAGGACAAGGATGAACTTCCATGCCCATTTGAACCATTTATCATACGGGATACGGCTTACTCCTAGAACCGCTATCAGGACACCTGATGTGGGAGTTATCAGGTTCGTGAAGCCATCGCCAAACTGAAAGGCCATGACGGTGGCTTGCTTGGATAAACCGATCAACTCCGAGAATGGGGCCATGATAGGCATGGTAAGGGCCGCTTTGGCGCTTCCGGAAGGAATCACTAGATTGATAAGCGTTTGGATAACGTACAT
This sequence comes from Parabacteroides sp. AF27-14, assembly GCF_003635425.1. Taxonomy (NCBI): domain Bacteria; kingdom Pseudomonadati; phylum Bacteroidota; class Bacteroidia; order Bacteroidales; family Tannerellaceae; genus Parabacteroides; species Parabacteroides sp. AF27-14. The sequence continues at coordinate 24,625 of NZ_QTLZ01000016.1, read as the reverse complement.
CATCCCGACCGTAGCTACTTGTCCCAGGCCTTCCATCCCTTTCGCTAGGTTAAAGAGAATCGTATCGATCACTTTGCCTTCTTGTAGGATTACGATGATACCTCCTGCCAAACCGACAACCAAGGCGGCGCTCATAATATCCTTGCAGCCCTGTAAGAATAGTTTCACAAGCTCATTCGGATTGCGTCCATTGGCAATTCCCGCCGCTATGCCCAAGGCGAAGAACAAGGTCGCTATTTCCATAATATACCAACCGTAGCCCATTACGCCTGTTATCAAGAAAAAGATCGTGAAGAATAAAAGGTTCAATATATATAAGTGCACGGTTTTCCGTAGGGTAAATATCGAGCTGATCACGAACGCTACGCTAAGAATCGGAATTAAGGGTAGTCCCTTGATTACGCTATTTCCTATTTTTAAGGATGTCTGGGGGTAATAGAACGAAAAGATAACGAGTACGATAGCCAATAGGACGAAACTGATCCATGCGGCTTTCGGGGTTCTGTATACGATTTCCAAGGAATTGGTACTATGCAAATCTCTCCAATATTGATCATCCTCATAGACTGGTGACAATTGAGGGTTCTTTTTTACCTTGGCGGCATAACGCAATATCCATGTGAAGCCTACCGCATTGATAATACACCAGCAAACGATGCGATACTCGATACCGGAGAAAAGAGGAATCCCCGCCAAGCCTTGTGCTATACCGATCGTGAAAGGGTTTAAAATCGCCCCGGCGAAACCTAATCCTGCTGCTATAAAAACCATGCATACGCCGGTTATGGAATCGTATCCCATAGATATCGCCATCGGGACCAAGACCAGACAAAAAGCGATGGTCTCCTCACTCATCCCGAATACGGCTCCGAATAGGCTGAAAATTAGCATGATAGCAGTTAATAAGAAATTGTCCACACCTATTTTACGAAGGATAGGGTTGTTTTCCATTTTGCGTGCTTTTCGCAGGAAACTGACTGTTCCGATATCAAAAGCCTTACTGTCGTTCACGATCCAGAATGCACCACCGATGATAAGGATAAAGACAATGATATCCGCCTTGTCTACAAATCCTTTATAAAAGGCGGAGAGTACTTCCCAAGTCTGAGGTACGCTTTCCACGGATTCATATACAACGGTTCGCTCTCCGTCCGGGCTGATACTTTCCGTATATTGCCCACCGGGAATAACCCATGTCAATATGGCGCAAAATAAGATGATGTAAAAGATAATTACGTATGTGTGGGGTATTTGTCTCTTTTTCATGATTCTGTTTTTTCGTCTTCTTCTGTTAATATTCCGATCTCGGGAAGGATAGCCCGGGCCTCACGGTCACTAAGCGTATCTACGTCTTTGAGTTTACGTTGGATGGCACGGGTACGGGTACCTAAAACCTCTTCTATTTGCCCGCTGGCGGTTTGCAAGTTCTTTTGGGCTTTCTCGAGCATACCGCCTACTTTCTCGAATTCTTTTTTCACGGCCCCTAAGATCGTCCATACCTCCCCTGAGTGCTTTTGGATCGCCAATGTACGGAAGCCCATTTGTAAACTGTTTAATATGGCCGCTAGGGTAGTGGGACCTGTTACGACTACCTTGTAGTTTCGTTGCAAGTCCTCCAATAAAGCGGAACGGCGTACGACCTCGGCGTAAATGCCCTCGAACGGCAGGAACATAATGCCGAAATCGGTCGTGGCGGGAGGCGCCAGATATTTGTCCGAAATATCTTTAGCCATCTTCTTGATCGTTGTCTCCAATAATTTTCCGGCCGCCTCGATCGCTTGGGAATCTGCGGCATCGTAAGCGTCTAGGAGCTGTTCGTATACATCTTTCGGGAATTTAGCGTCTATGGGAAGGTATACGAATTCTCGGGCATCATCCCGCCCGGGGAGCTTGACAGCGAATTCAACGACAGCATCCGAACCTTTCCGGGTATGTACATTCGCCTCGTATTGCTCTGGTGCCAATAACTGCTCCAATAACATACTGAGTTGGATCTCCCCGATATTTCCCCGGGTCTTAACATTACTAAGTACCCGTTTTAACCCGCCTACATCCTGCGCTAAGGTTTGCATCTCGCCCAGTCCTTTTTGTACACTTTCTAATTGTTCGGTGACTAAACGGAAAGATTGCCCGATACGGTCGTTCAATGTCTTTTGAAGTTTCTCGTCTACGGTGATTCGGATTTCTTCCAGTCTTTTTTCCGTGTTATCCACTAATCTCTGCTGGCGTTCGTCCAAGGCGGCGAATTTCTCTTTCTGCAACCTGTTAAAAGAATCGATACCACGTTCGAAAGCTTCCCTGAACTCGTTCATGGAATGAGCCAGTTCTTCTCGGTTATCTTTCGCTACCAAACGGCTTTCTTCCCGGTTCAGGCGGAAGTCTTCCCTAAAGTTTTTCTCGATACGGTCGAACGAGCGTTGTATCTCGTTTAGCAACTTTTCTAGGTCTTCTTTGTTATTATTTAGCTGTTTAGGACGCAAAAGGATTTGCATCACGATGATTATAAGAAGTCCGCCGATAATAATCCAATCCATCTGTTTTTGATTTTGACGTCAAAGATAGATAATCTGTATTTTGCAACAGCAGTTAAATAGAGTTAAATAAAAGAACATTGTTTATTTTCGTTTGTTTTATCGACAGAAAGCTGCTTATATTTGTGCAGCCAACTTAAGTAAGACTATTAAATTTACATACAAAGATGGCAAAAGTAACATTAAAAGGTAACGAAATTCATACGAACGGCGAGTTGCCGAAAGTTGGGACAGAGGCTCCGGACTTCAAGGGTGTAAAAAGTGATTTATCCGAATTGTCGTTAAGCGACTTGAAAGGAAAGAAAGTGGTGATAAATGTTTTCCCGAGCTTGGATACAAGTGTATGTGCGGCCTCGGTAAGACGCTTCAATAAAGAAGCCGCTTCGCATCCGGATACGGTAGTATTAGCTGTTTCTAAAGATTTACCTTTTGCGCATGGACGTTTCTGTACTACGGAAGGTATTGATAAAGTGATTACATTGTCAGTGTTCCGGTGTTCATGTTTTGAGGATAAGTACGGGATGCTTCTGGTAGACGGTCCGCTGAAAGGGTTATTAGCCCGTGGCGTGATAGTAGTCGATGGAGCTGGTAAGGTGGTTTATGAGGAACTTGTTCCCGAGATTACTACCGAGCCGAATTACGACGCGGCTTTGGCGGCGTTGAAATAAATATAGTAGATTATTGTTTTTCATTGGTTAAAGTTAAGGGTTAGTGTAGGAGGCCGTCGGATGTGAATCCCGCGGCCTTCGTTTTTGTGTGAAGAGGCTAAAGTTTTCCTTCCAGCTCGTCGACGATTTGCCCATCGAAGAGATTGATGATACGGTCGGCGTAGGTCGCGTCATGTTGCGAGTGTGTCACCATGACGATCGTAGTCCCTTCGGCATTCAGTTGACTGAGTAATTTCATAATTTCAAGACTGTTTTTAGAGTCGAGGTTTCCAGTCGGTTCGTCCGCCAATATCAGCATCGGTTTACCTACGACGGCGCGAGCGATGGCGACACGTTGCTGCTGGCCGCCGGAGAGTTGCTGCGGATAATGTTTGGCACGTTGGCTGAGGCGTACTTTGCGCAGGATGTCGAGTACTTGTTGTTTGCGCTCAGCCTTGGGGATGCCGAGGTATTTCAATTGGAGGTCTACGTTTTCCTCGACTGTAAGCTCGTCAATGAGATTGAAGCTTTGGAACACGAAACCAATGCGTCCCTTACGATAGCGTGTACGGTCTTTCTCCTTTAGGTGTCCCACCTCTTCGCCTTCTAATAGATAGCTGCCCTCGTCCGGGTTATCTAGCAGGCCGAGAATATGCAGCAGGGTTGATTTGCCGCATCCGCTGGGTCCCATGATGGCGATGAACTCGCCCTTTTTCACTTCCATGCTTATGCCATTGAGCGCGATGGTTTCTACTTCTTCCGTCCGGAAGTTTTTGCTGAGGTTCTTTATTTGAATCATGACTTGTCTTGTTTTTGTGAGAATGTATACCTATTATAGAATGTTGCTTTTATTCGGTCCGGATACTTTTGATGGGGTTACGGCGGGCGACTTTCAAGGTTTGCCCGATGATTGACACGAAAGCGATGGCTATGGTTGCCAAAACTGCCGCGGTTATGAGATACCACGGGAAGGCGATGCGGTTATAGAACGACTCTAAACTGATTTGAACCGCTTTCACGCTGATGGGCAGGGCGAAACAGGCGGCAAGCAACGAGAGTGCCATGAATCGTTTGGAAAGTTCCCATACCGCGCCACTTGTTTCGGCTCCCATCACCTTGCACAAGGCGATCCGTTTGCTTTGCTGTTCGGTGTAGCTTATCGACATGGCCAGCAGTCCCAAGGCAGAGATGAGAATGGAGATGGTCATGAAGCAAAGGACAAGCATCAGCGTGTTCTTCTCATGGGTTAAATCCTTGTCCATATAATCGTCGATATAATCGGCTTCCAAGTCTTTCGGTATCCCGATCACTTCATTGGACACTTCCCTGCAAGTGCGGCGGATGGCGGCTAAGGCTTCCGCCCGATCGCCTTGTGTCTTGACGATTTGACGGATGATGTAGCCTTGTGGGTTCAACACCATAACGGCTCCATGCGAATCGGGTTGGGGTGTGTTCAACGCGCCCAGCGAACGATAGTTGCGGATGACACCACAGACGTTGTATCGATAGCCGCCCTTGTCGCTGTTTTTTCCAAAATGGGGTCTGCCGGATGAAAGCTGGTAACGACGGCAAGTCTCTTCCGTTACCCAAACCATGCCGGGCAGTGGGTCAGACCAACGTTCTACCACTTCGAAGCCCAACAGCCGGAATGCGGCGCTGTCCATATCCGAAAGGTGGAGCCACGAGTATCCTTCTTCTTCCGATTGCAGTACACCATCGTGACCAGTGAAGAAAGGCAGTTTTCGTGCCAATGCTACTTCTGTCACTTGGGGCAATGCCTGTAAACGTTTCTGGAGGATGACTTGCTTGTCGTAGGTGTGTCCCAAGTCCCATGTCTTGACGAATACCAGGTCTGTATTATAACCGGTCGGCAGGGTGGCAAGGTGGTATATTTGGAAGGCCATGGTGAGTCCCAAGGTGATGAGTACCGTGCTGATGACATTCTGCACGATGATGAACAAGCGGCTGAACAGTTGCTTGTTGTGCATGCGGAAATTTCCTTTTACGATATCTATCGGACTGTATTTGTAGGTGATGATGGCTGGTAACAATCCCGATATGCCGGCGATTCCTACCCATAGTAACAGCGAATAGGCTACCATCGCCGGTGAAGAGACCAAAGCGATCCGGGTGGAGAGCAAGTACTCGAAATAGGGCTTTGTGATGACGGCAACTAAGCAACCGCCGATGAAACAACCGGTTGTGAAGATAGCGGACTCTGCGAGGTAGCGTAATACGATTTGCCCTGCCGAGTCACCCATCAACCGGCGGGTTGCCATTTCATGGGCTCGTTTGCTGGTTTGCGATACAGTTAGGTTGATGTAATTGAAGATAGCCGAGAGGAGCAACACGAATGCTAACGAGAACAAGATTTGTACCTGTTTCCGTGTCCCTTTACGGAAAGGGCCGTATTGGTTCAGGGGAGAGAAATAAATCTCGTCCATGCGTGTCACCGAAGAACCCCAAAAAAGCCTGTTCGTGCTGTTGTCTTCTTTCCAGTATTCCCAATAGCCTTTATACTTATCGAGTAGTTTACGGGTAACAACATCGGGAGTTACCCCTTCTTCCAACGTAATGAGTATTTGCGTTGAACCATAACTGTCCATCCATGCATAATCCTTTTCTGCCAGTTTGAAAGGAATCAAGATGTCTATCGGTTTCAACAGCTCTGTCGAGCTGAAAGCCGGGAGAACCCCAATGACCCGTAGCGGTGTCTGGTTCAAGTACATCACGGTACGGCCGATCGGATTTTCATTCCCGAATACTTTGTGGGCGAATGGCTCGGAGAGGATGACCTCGTCTGTTCCGATCAGTGCTTTGTTGCGGTCGCATCCGATGAGCGTATAGTTGAGCATCTGGAAAAAATTAGGATCTGCCGCGATGCCGTTTACTTGATAATATTGGTTGTCTACCATGAAGTCGGCCGCTTCAATATGGATCAGGCGTGTCCACTCTTTTATTTCCGGAATGGAAGGGAACAATTCCGGGGCAGTCCCGGTTGTCATACCGATCCCATCTCCATAGCCGACAGCATATAATTGGTGAGAGTACGATTGATTGTTACCGATATTAAATTCGGTGTCGGCATACGAGGTCAGAAGGATGACAACTCCCAGTGCGATAGCTAATCCGAAGAACTGGATGGCTGTGTAGAGTTTGTTGCGGCCGAGAAAGGTAAAGTACGATTTCATATTTTGCTTGTTTTTGATACAAAGGTATAGAGCGGTTGGCATCTGGCAAGGGCTTGGATGCCCGGTCGCGGTAGTTTGTATGAAAATCATACACCCACTTGTATGATATTCATACAGCCTTTTTCCGTACCTTTATCCCCGATAAAAGAGATAAAGGAAAAACAAACGAATCGGATATGGCAAATTACGGGACAATAGTGGTGGTAGATGACAATCCGGCGATTCTTACGGCGGTCAAGATCTGCTTGGCCGGTGAGTTTGACAGGGTATTGACACTCGCTTCTCCCGACACGCTTCTTACGGTATTGGCACAAGAGGTGGTGGACGGGATTTTGCTCGACATGAACTTCACGCAAGGGGGAAACTCCGGACAAGACGGCTTGCTTTGGCTTCGGGCGATCCACAAGAAGCATCCGGCTATCCCGGTGGTACTGGTGACGGCATACGCTGATATCAAGTTGGCGGTGCGTGGTTTGAAGATGGGGGCGGCAGACTTTGTTGCCAAGCCGTGGGATAATCAAGAGCTGATCCGTGTCTTAAAAGATGCGATTGATGCCGGGCGTAAAGTGGTTCCATTGGAACAGGTCGAGGCGGAGCATGTGAGCAAGGTGGTGGAGCGTTGCCACGGCAATATCAGCCGGGCCGCCGAATTGTTGGGAATTACCCGGCAGACGTTGTATGCTAAAATAAAAAAGCGATGATGTTGATAGGCACTTTGGGAGTCGTTGTCGTTCTCTTTATCGGATGGTTCTACCGCCATCAGGTATTGTTGAGAGACCGGGCGCATCTGATGCGTGAGGCGATTCGTAACCAAGAATTTACGTTTCGTCTTCCTGTGAAAGGCCTGTTCTTCGGGGAGCGGGCGTTGCAAGAGGCCCTTAACGAGACGGGCAGGGACATCGGGCAGTTGCTTGCCCGCAATGAGGTGGAATCGTGGCAACGGCTGACCCGTGTGCTTACGCATGAGATTATGAATGCCACTACGCCTATCGCCAGTATCAGCCAGGCCTATCTGGAGCATCCCGCGATTGCCGGGACGGTTTACGAGGAGGGGATCCGTGCCATTCACGATACCAGCCGGGGACTTGCCCTGTTCGTGGACAGCTACCGGAAACTGGCGGAACTGCAAGAACCTGTTATCGGAGAGGTCTATTTGAATGATTTTATGGAAGGGATCCGGGCTCTTTATCCCGATTTAGAGTGGCATCTTTCCATCCCTTTGTCTGCTACGATGTGTACGGATCAGAATATGTTGCGGCAAGTGCTGATTAACCTGATCCGGAATGCTTGCGAGGCAGGGGCTACGACCGTGGATGTGCGTTGGAAGAAGGGGTTGTGGGTCAGCAACAATGGTGCGCCTATTCCGGTGGCTATCGAACGGGAGATTTTTATTCCTTTCTTCACGACTAAAAGGACGGGTTCCGGTATCGGCTTGTCGCTTTCCCGGCAGATGATGGTGCGGCAAGGCGGGGATCTTTGTTTGGCGCAGCGCTCTGTGCCGGGTTATCAAGTGACGTTTATAATTTCTTGCGTAGGATAAATTTAGGATAGGATATGAATCGGAAAATACTTCAGCTGGCCATACCTTCTATCGTCTCCAATATAACCGTGCCTTTGTTGGGCCTGGTGGATGTGGCGATCGTAGGGCATCTGGGATCGGCGTCGTACATTGGGGCGATCGCCGTGGGCGGGATGCTGTTTAACATGATCTATTGGATATTCGGCTTTCTCCGGATGGGGACAAGTGGGATGACCGCCCAAGTCTATGGGAAACGGGACTTGACGGAGGTAGTCCGGACCTTGCTGCGGACTGTCGGGGTAGGGCTTTTGATCTCCCTCGGGCTTTGGATCCTTCAATCCCCGATCCTGAGGGGTGCGTTTGTTTTGATCGACGCGACGGAGGAGGTGAAGCGATGGGCCTCTCTCTATTTTAATATCTGTATCTGGGGAGCGCCGGCCATATTGGGTTTATATGGCTTTGCCGGTTGGTTCATCGGTATGCAGAATTCTCGTTTTCCGATGTTTATCGCTATCACGCAAAATATCGTGAATATTGCGGCCAGCCTATGTTTCGTGTTTGTGCTGGGTATGAAGGTGGAAGGCGTAGCGTTGGGAACACTGATCGCCCAATATGCGGGCCTCTTCATGGCGTTTGCTCTTTGGTTGAAATATTATGGGCGTCTGAAAGCGTATATCGATTGGAATGGTCTTTGGGGTGGGGAGGAGATGCGTCGCTTCTTCTCGGTCAATAGTGATATATTTTTCCGGACCTTGTGTTTGGTCGCTGTTACTACCTTCTTTACTTCTACAGGTGCGAGACAAGGGGATGTGATATTGGCCGTAAATACCTTGTTGATGCAGTTGTTTACCTTGTTCTCTTATATAATGGATGGTTTCGCTTATGCGGGAGAGGCATTAGCCGGCCGGTTTATTGGGGCTAAAAACGATGTGGGGTTACGTAGATGCATTCGTTTATTGTTTCTATGGGGAATCGGCCTCTCTTTATCATTCACGATTCTTTATGCGTTTTTGGGGAGGGATTTTCTGGGACTGTTGACGAACGATACCTCGGTCATTGAGGCTTCCGGGGATTATTTCTATTGGGTATTGGCGATCCCTTTATGTGGATTCTCCGCTTTCCTTTGGGACGGTATCTTTATCGGGGCCACGGCTACACGCCAGATGCTTTACTCGATGCTTGTGGCCTCGGCTACTTTCTTTATTATTTATTACCTGTTTTATCGATCGATGGGAAATCATGCGTTATGGATGGCTTTCCTTGGATATCTCTCCTTGCGAGGTGGTATGCAATGGATACTTTGGCGATATAGGAAAATTACAATGCCCATTATAAGCAACTGACAATGCCCATCGTAAGCGGCTTATAATGCCCAGTATAAGGAGCTTATAATGCCCATTGTAATAAACAAAGAAAGCGAGGCTTCTATCTGGTTGATAATCAAGTCTCGCCTTCTTTGTTATGTAGAATGATAGTTGTTTATCGTTGTCTGTATGAGATCAATTCTTCTGGGTTGAATCGTCCGATATAACCCTGATGTTTCTCAATCTCAGCCTCTACGTAATTGGTGTAAACAACCGCGGACTTAGCGAACAGCTCCGGTGCTTTCGTCGCGTCTTGGATCAATAGATGAGCCATGATGATATCAGCGGCCATCTCCATCAAGCGGCGAGCCACGAAATCGAGTAATTCCTGATCTTGAGACTCTTTTACTTTCGCCATGCTAGCCTCGAACTTATTAGCCATCTCTACTAAACGAGCCTTCAGCGGTTCCATCTCGGCGGAGCAAGGGATCGCCTCGAATTCACGGATGGTAGCCAGGTAAGACCCGTTTGTCACGTAACGTATGGCCGCTACGGTCTGCAATTGCGTCGTGCCTTCATAGATGGAGGTGATACGGGCATCGCGGTAGATACGTTGGCAAGCATACTCCATCATAAAACCGGAACCTCCGTGTATTTGGATGCAATCATAGGCATTCTGGTTGGCGTATTCGGAATTCATACCTTTTGCCAACGGGGTGAAAGAATCCGCCAATTTGGCGTATTGCTTCTGTTCCTTACGCTCTTCCGGAGTCAGTTTGCGCTCACGGGCGATGTCGTCCAGTGCCTTGTAAATATCCACGTAACGAGCGGTTTGGTATAACAACGCACGTCCGGCATCCAGCTTCGCTTTCATGATGGCGAGCATGTCGTAAACAGCGGGGAAGTCGATGATTGCCTTACCGAACTGCTTGCGGTCTTTGGCGTAGGCCAATCCTTCGTTGTAAGCGGCTTGGCTGAGGCCTACCGATTGTGCGGCGATACCTAGGCGCGCGCCGTTCATCAAGGCCATCACGTATTTGATCAAGCCTAGTTTGCGATCGCCACAAAGCTCAGCTTTCGCGTTCTTGTAAACTAACTCGCAAGTAGGAGAGCCGTGGATTCCCAATTTATTCTCGATACGGCGTACGTTTACGCCACCTTCCCGTTTGTCATAGATAAACATGGACAAACCACGTCCATCCTTGGTACCTTCCTCGGAACGGGCCAATACGAGGTGAAGATCCGCGTCGCCATTCGTGATGAATCGTTTTACGCCGTTCAACCGCCAGCAATTCTCTTTCTCGTCGAAGGTAGCCTTTAGCATCACGGATTGCAGGTCGGAGCCGGCGTCCGGCTCGGTCAGGTCCATAGACATGGTTTCTCCAGCGCAGATACGTGGGATGAAACGGCTGTGCTGATCCTCGTTGCCGAACTCATATAAGGTTTCGATACAATCCTGTAATGACCAGATATTACCGAAGCCGGCGTCAGCCGCCGCTACGATCTCCGCGCACATGGTGTACGGCGTGATCGGGAAGTTCAAGCCACCGAAACGGCGAGGCATCGTCATACCGTTTAAGCCGGCTTTTACCATCGCGTCGAGGTTCTGCTTCGTGCCGGAAGCATATTCCACACGGCCATTCGCGCAGTGAGGACCTTCGGCATCTACGCCTTCCGCGTTAGGGGCGATGATCTCTCCGGTGATCTCTCCGGTAATCTCCAGCACCTTATCGTACGAGTCTATCGCGTCGGCATAATCTTGCGGCGCGTAGTCGAACTCTTCCTTGTCTCTGTACTCGCGTTCCTTCAGCTCGCAAATACGTTCCATCATCGGATTGTTCAAGTGATACTTGAGTTCCGGTATGTCTGTATAATAATTAGCCATCTTTACTTACTGTTCTTTTTGTAATACTTAATCATCTTAGGGATCACCTCTTCTACCGTACCATTGATTACGTAATCGGCGATCGTATTGATCGGGGCGTTCTCATCATTATTGATCGAAATGATGATGCCGGCGTCTTGCATGCCGGCGATATGTTGGATCTGCCCGGAGATACCGCAAGCGATATACAATTTCGGACGCACCGTGACACCGGTCTGACCGATCTGACGGTCGTGGTCGCAGAAACCGGCATCGACAGCCGCACGGCTGGCGCCTACCTCGGCGTGAAGCTCTTTCGCCAAATCGAACAATAAATTAAAGTTCTCCTTGGAGCCTACGCCATAACCTCCGGCCACTACGATCGGAGCGCCTTTCAGGTTGTGCTTCGCTTTCTCTACATGACGGTCGATCACCTTCACCACATAGTCTGTCTCGGGGACATACTTCGCTACGTCGTGGCGGATCACTTCACCTTTATAGTTCTCGTCAAGGACTTCCTTTTTCATCACGCCCTCACGAACGGTCGCCATTTGCGGGCGGTGTTCCGGGTTGATGATCGTGGCTACGATGTTACCACCGAACGCCGGACGGATCTGATATAATAAGTTCTCATAGGTAATACCCGCTTTTTTATCCTCGTGCGAGCCGATCTCCAAAGAGGTACAATCGGCCGTCAAGCCGCTTGTCAAGGCCGAGGATACACGAGGACCCAAGTCGCGACCGATCACCGTAGCGCCCATTAAGCAGATCTGCGGTTTCTCCTCCTTGAACAAATTAATCAAGATGGAAGAATGAGGAAGTGATGTATACGGGAATAAACCCGGAGCGTCGAACACATGAACCTTGTCGACGCCAAAAGGCAATACTTGTTTCTCTACACCCTCAAGGCCGGAGCCGGCAACAATCGCTTCCAGTTGGCAGCCTAATTGATTGGCTAGCTTACGACCTTTGGTCAGAAGCTCAAGACTTACATCGGCAACGCTCGTGCCTTCTGTCTCACAATATACAAATACGTTGTTCATAATCTTATCCGATGGTGTGGTTAGCTAATAGTTCGACAATCAAATCCTCTACATCTTGGTCGGAACCGGAGATCGTCTTGCTTTCCTTGGCTTGGAAGACGATGTTCTGGATCGCTTTTACCTTTGTCGGCGAACCGCTAAGGCCGCATTGAACCAAGTCTCCATTCACGTCGGCTACGCTCCATTCCTGGATATCCAGATACGGGCGGGTCTCGTACAATTCCGGGTAGCGAACGGTCGGTTCTCCATCTTGGTGACAGGCGGGTTGCGTGTTCCGTTCCTGTTTACCCATGGCGTATTTGTACTTCTGTACCAACTTCGCATTACGAGGACGGCAGGGAGCGGCGGAACCATTCACGGTGATTACGATCGGAAGCGGACCTTCCACGGTCTCGACACCCCCGTCGATATGACGTTTTACGGTGATACGTCCGGCCTCTTTATCTACGTTCAGGATTTCCTCGGCATACGTGATCTGGGTCAGTCCCAGTTTCTCGGCGACTTGCGGACCTACCTGTGCCGTATCGCCGTCGATCGCTTGGCGACCACCGATGATAATATCATAATCGTTGATTTTCTTGATAGCCGTGGCAAGCGCATAGGATGTGGCTAGCGTGTCGGCTCCGGCAAACGCACGGTCGGTCAACAAAAAACCGCCGTCAGCACCACGATACAAACCCTCGCGGATGATTTCGGCGGCACGTCCCGGGCCCATCGTCAGCAGCGTAACTGTCGTCCCGGGGTAAGCGTCTTTCAAGCGTAACGCTTGTTCCAACGCGTTCAGGTCTTCCGGGTTAAAGATCGCAGGCAAGGCGGCGCGATTGATCGTACCGTCCGCTTTCATGGCGTCCTTTCCCACGTTTCGTGTATCCGGGACCTGTTTCGCTAAAACAATAATTCTTAAACTCATATTATATTAGGAATATTAGATTTTTATGTTGATATAATACTTCTACATTCTTGTTAATCTCGAGGTGCAAAAGTAATCAAACATTCTTTATAACAAAGAACTTTAGTCGGGAAATTGCACACTTCGTATCTGTTTGAGCATGTATTGCCTGTTGATTACTCGTAGCGATGATTGGTTCTCGATCTCTTTACGACTTGTCCGTACACGATCAACGCTATAGCGGAGACCAAGGCTATCGCACCGAAGTAATACCAGATGTAATGAGCGTTTGCGCTTGCCGCGAGCCATTCCTCGTGAGAGGCGAACAGCGTGGGTTCCGGACAGTATTTACTTAAAAGGAATCCAGATAATCCGAATCCGAAGATAGAGGATAAGAAAGAGTGCAAATGGCTGAATCCAAGATAGAGACCTTCTTCTCCTTTGGGTGCTTGCAAGGAGAAATACTCGAGAAAGCGAGGAGAGATGAACGTCTCCGCCAGCCCTTGGAAGACGATACCCACCACCATCATGAAGGCTACGGGATGCATCCCTAAGATCAAGGAATTAGTATCCAGCATATTGCCGGATGCCATGCAGAGGGCGGATACCGGCATGATAAACATCCCTACCGTCATGGAGGTAAGCGCTGTCCGTTTCCGCATCATCCGCGTGACCAGATTGACTGTCAGAACTACGACTAATGGATTTACGTTGGCGTACCAAGAAGGAGAGGCCCCCTCGCCGGCCAAACGAAGCACGTATTTAGGCATCGTGGCATACAGCTGGTGCTGAACCATCCAAAAGCCTGTAATGATGAGGATCAAGATCAATAACCGTCCGTTACTACAAACCTTGATCAGGGCGTTCCAGATTTGCCCGAACGTCTTGCCCTCGCCCGAATGCTGAGTGCTTTTGTAGAAGAACCAGATCGCTATCAATGCGAGGAAGGTCATGCTCGCCGAGAAATAGTTCAAGGTAATCAACCCCTCGTTACCCAACGCCTCGCGAAGCGGCTTCACGATGGTCTTTCCGGAGAAAGCCCCGATATTTACCATTGCGTAGAAGATAGAGAAACCCTTCGCCCGGGTTTCCGGCGTAGTCTCTTTAGCGACTGTACCGGAGATAACGCTCTTGATAAAAGCCCCGCCGCATACGATCAAGGCCATGATAGGGATAATGCCGTACTGAAGATTGCTCTCCAGCAATCCCGTAAAGGTAGTCGTCGTGCTGTATTCAACAAGTCCGGCGGATTGAAGCCAAGTAGGGTAAACTGCCAGTCCTAGATAACCACAAGTTAACAAAGTGAAAGCCAGTAGCATCGAGTTGCGGAAACCGATCTTATCGGCCAATGCTCCGGCGAACGTGGGCAGCAAATACAAACAGGCGGAAAAGATACCGGCGATGCTGGCAGCCTGAATGTCGTTAAAGCCTAAGATGCGGCTAAGATAAAGGGTGATAACGATAAATACGCCATAATAAGCGGCTCGCTCGAACAACTCGACGGTGTTCGCCACCCAGAACGCTTTACTGAACTTGATTTTCTCTTGTTTCTTAGTTGTCATGATATTTTTATTTAGTAAGATAGATTAGATGGATAAGTAAAAGAGGAGGCGCAGGTGAGAAAATGAAGAGCTGCGCCTCCTCGTCTTTGTTTTATCGTATAGTAATTACGAATTAGGGCTTTACGGTATACGGTTGGTGGATCGCCTTATCGAAAGCTTTCCAATGCTCATCCGTCATGTTGCCCGGCGTAAACAACGCCACGCCAGCCGCTCCGTTTTCCATGGAGCCTCTTACGGCCTCCTCGATCTCGGACGGGATCAGTCCATGGCCTTCCGGGTCCTTGATATTCGCCTTGTTCTGCCAATCCTCGCAGATGAACAAACCGCTATAAACAGGCTTCTTGCCTTGCACGGAGGCTACCTCCTCTTTCACGATCGGAGCCAGCCAAGAAGCGTCCTCCAGATAGAAATCGTTATAATTCATCGGGAAGAAAGCGTCGATATTCCATTTATTCCATTCTTGACGAACCATCCATTTAGCGTGAGAGTCCGGCCCCGGGAATACGGCGGCGCTCACTTTCTTGCCTTTGCCGTGAACCTCGTCGGCGATGCGGTTTACCAATTTCGTGATCAAGTCGCAACGGAACTGCGCCCATTCTGCGCATTTGGAAGGATCCTCTACGGATTTGATGTCGATACCGGTAGCGGCCTTGAAATCGGCCACGCATTTGTCACAGTAACAATAGTCCGCCGTAGGATATTCCTCGTCCATCACCAAACCGTATTTTTCCCAAAGTCCGCGGGCTAGGATGACATCCACGTAACGGATATAATCCAGATGGATATAATCCACCTCCGGGATATCGGCTACCTTGCCATACAGATTCAGCAAGAACTCCGCCGTACCTTCTTGGTTCGGGCACAGGCATTTGTAATAAGGCACATACGCCTGTACGGAATAGGCCGACTCGCCTTTCCGGTTCACGGCGTAGAGGGTGGAGTCCAATCCATGTTGCAACATGGCGGGAATCCATGCGTGATATTCCATGCCATTGGCATGGGCCGCTTTGGCGGCACGCTGAATTTTCTCCGTGTCATGGCCGGCGTTGTAGCACATCCCGTCTACTCCGTGGGCATGCCATTTACTAAAGTCCGCCTGTAAGGTTTGCTCGGTGGTATTCCCACCTTCGCCTTGCCATGCGTAGACCTTGACTGTTTTCTCGGGAGCCTTGACGCAAGCCGTCAGAGCGACGGCCGCCAAAGCGATAAAGAGCTTCTTCATATCTCGCAAGCGCATAAAGTCGGTATTAAGTTACGGTCGCCGTAAGCGTTATCTACACGGGCTACGTTAATCCAGAACTTGCTGTCGTGCAACCATTCCAGCGGGAAGGCGGCCTTCGTGCGGGGATACGCGTGTTTCCACTCGTCGGCGGTCACCTCGTATTCCGGATGCGGGGCATTCTTCAAGACGTTGTCCTCCTTGGATGCCTTGCCTTCCTCCACCTCCTTGATCTCGCTCCAGATACATTCCATTACCTCTACGAAACGATCCAGCTCGGCCTTGCTCTCGCTCTCGGTCGGCTCTACCATCAAGGTGCCGTGTACCGGGAAAGATAGGGTAGGAGCGTGGTAGCCGAAGTCCATCAAACGCTTGGCGATATCGCCCTCGTCGATGCCCGAACGCTCTTTTACCGTGCGGCATTCCAAGATCAACTCATGACCTACACGGCCTGTCGCTCCGGTATAAACGATGCCGTACGTATCCTTGAACTTAGCGGCCAAGTAATTGGCGTTCAAGATGGCCGTCTTCGTCACTGTCTCAAGACCTTCCGTACCCAGCAAGCGGATGTAAGCGTACGTGATCGGCAGGATACCGGCGCTACCATAAGGAGCTGCGGATACCGTATTCAAGTCGCTGCCCCAAAGCACCGGATGCTGCGGCAAGAACGGAACCAGATGCTCGGCCACGCAGATCGGGCCTACGCCGGGACCACCACCTCCGTGAGGAGAAGAGAAGGTCTTATGCAGGTTCAAGTGACATACATCGGCGCCGATCGTACCCGGATTTGTCAATCCTACCTGTGCGTTCATGTTGGCGCCATCCATATAAAGCTGTCCTCCGCAAGCGTGAACGATGTCGCACATCTCCTTGATGTCCACCTCGAAGATACCATGCGTGGACGGATAGGTAATCATGCTGGCAGCCAGACGCTCCTTGTTCTCCTCGGCTTTCGCGCGGAAATCTTCCAGATCGATATTACCATTCTCGTCGCATTTAACGGTTACGGTCTTATATCCGCATTGGATAGCGCTGGCCGGGTTGGTTCCGTGGGCGGAAGCCGGAAGCAAAACGATATCACGATGGCCTTGGCCGATGCTTTCCTGATAAGCACGGATCACACGAAGACCCGTGTACTCGCCGGCGGCGCCGGAGTTCGGTTGCAACGTACAGCCCTTGAAGCCTGTGATCGTGCATAAGTAAGAAGACAGGTTCTCGATCAGCTCCGTATAGCCTTCCACTTGCTCCTCCGGAGCGTACGGGTGGATATTCATGAATTCCGCACGGCTAAGCGGCAACATCGTAGAAGCCGGGTTCAGCTTCATCGTGCAAGATCCCAGCGAGATCATGGATTGAGCCAAGGAAACATCCTTTCGTCCCAAACGGGTGATGTAACGCATCAACTCGGTTTCCGTATGATATTTCTTGAATACGTCTTGCTGCAAGAAATCGGAGGTACGGGCGAATTTAGCGTCGAAATAAGTCTGGGCGGGGATAGACTCGTCCAGCATATAGTCTTTACCGGCGGCACCGGCGAAGATGTATAGTAATACGCCTATGTCCGTAGGCAATGTCGTCTCGTCTATGCTGACGCCCACTTGTCCGGCCTCGAAGTAACGCAAGTTCACCTTGCACTCCAAGGCGATCTCACGCAGTGCGTTCACCGACACGTGTGAAGGAAGCTGTATCTTCAAGGTATCGAAATAATCCTTGTTTAATTGCGTATATCCCAGTTTCTCCAACTCCTTGGCCAAGAATCCGGCCGTGGAATGAATCCGTCCGGCGATGTTACGCAACCCCTCCGCTCCATGATATACGGCGTAGAAGCCAGCCATGGTAGCCAACAACGCCTGAGCCGTACAGATATTGGACGTAGCCTTCTCACGTTTGATATGTTGCTCGCGGGTCTGCAAGGCCAAGCGATAAGCCGGATGGCCGTAAGCGTCCTTGGAGATACCGATGATACGTCCCGGGATCGTACGTTTATAATCGTCCTTCGTAGCGAAGAAAGCGGCGGAAGGACCCCCGTAGAACATCGGGATACCGAAGCGCTGGCTGCTACCGAATACGACATCCGCTCCCCATTCTCCCGGAGGAGTCAACAATACCAAGCTCATCAAGTCGGCGGCTACGCCTACCTTGGCTCCGGCGGCGCCCGCACGGGCTACGAATTCCTTATAGTCCTCGATCGAACCATCCGCGTTCGGGAACTGTACGATGGCGGCGAACACATCCGGCGTGAACTCGAATTTCTTATAATCGCCCACTACCACCTGGATGCCCTGCGGGACCATGCGGGTGTGGATGACGGCCAACGTAGAGGCGAACACATTCTCGTCGATGAATACCGTATTCGCTTCCGCTTTCACCTGCGCACGGCTACGTGAACCATGGAACATGGTAACCGCCTCGGCTGCCGCGGTCGCCTCGTCGAGTAGCGAGCAGTTTGTCAAAGGTAATCCTGTCAATTCACTGATAACAGTCTGGAAGTTCAGCAACGCCTCCAAGCGTCCTTGGGATACTTCCGCCTGATACGGAGTATAGGAGGTGTACCAAACCGGGTTCTCGAATACGTTACGTTGGATCGGGGCCGGGCAAACCGTGTCGTACCAACCCATACCGATATAAGAGGTGAATACCTCGTTCTTGGAGGCCAGCTCGGCGATATGCTCGGCGAACTCACGTTCCGTCATGGCCTCCGGGAGGTTCAACGGCTCTTTCAAACGGATGTTGGCCGGAATGGTCTGATCGATCAACTCGTCCAAAGACTTCACGCCAATCGTCTCCAACATAGCGGGAATATCTTCCGCTGAGATGCCCACGTGGCGGTTTACAAACTTATTTGTGTCCATAATTCTAGTATTTTATAAATAAGGATTATTTAATTTCTCATCAATGATTCGTGTCTCGGGGCCATGGCCGGGGTATACCACGGTCTCGTCCGGCAACGACAGCAATTTGTCCTTGATAGCGGCAAGCAGTACATCTTGGTTGCCTCCCCATAGATCAGTACGGCCGATGCTTCCGGCGAACAAGGAGTCTCCTACGATCACGAAACCGTTCTTCTTGTTATAGAAAGCCAAGCCTCCGGGCGAATGGCCGGGAACGCTCAATACCGCCAGCTCGGATTTCCCGAACTTTATGATTTCCCCGTTTACCAGATATTTCCCTACCGGGATGCTTTTCGCCTTCATCGGCAGGCCGAATGCCTTGGCTTGCTCCTCGGGAGAGGGAAGACCCTCCACGTCCGCTTTATGGGCTTCCGGGCTCAATCCGTAGGTATCATGGATGAATTCGTTACCGAATATGTGATCCAGATGGAGGTGCGTACAAAGGTAACGTTTCAGCGTCAGCCCGTTCTGGGCGATAAAGTCGCTTACTTCTTTTTGTTCCTCTTTGCGCAGGCAGCCGCAATCGATAAGGACCGCCTCCTTGGTATCATCGTATAGCAAATACGTATTCTCGGAGAAATAGTTTACTTCGAAAGATTTTATCGTAATCATAAGGGTACGTACACTACTTTTTTAGTTTCAAAAAACTCTTCTTTAAAATGGTCTTTCAGATCCATGCTTATCGCTTGGTTCCGGAAAGGCAATATCTCGTGCGCCAGCTCTCCACCTTTCAGGCAAATCAATCCGTTGGGCAACGCGTTGATCTGTTCTTTCTTTATATTCTTGCGGACGAGCTTTACCAGATCCGCCAGAGGCATCACGGCACGGCTTACCACGAAATCGAAAAGCTGCTTTTCCTCCTCGCCCCGGCAATGGCGGAAGGATATGTTCTCCAGCCCGATCGCCTCGGCCACGGCTTGTCCCACCTTGATTTTTTTCCCGATGCTGTCTACCAGATGGAAATGGGTCTCCGGGAATAAGATCGCCAAGGGGATGCCGGGAAAACCGCCTCCCGTACCCAGATCCATCACCGAGGAACCCGGCTTGAAACGCAGCATATGGGTGATACCCAGCGAGTGAAGCACGTGATGCGGATATAGGTTCTCGATATCCTTCCGTGAGATCACGTTGATCTTGGCGTTCCAATCCGTATATAGGTCATATAGGGCGGCGTACTGCTCTTTTTGCCGGTCGGTGAGATCGGGGAAATAAGATGTGAGAATTGAAAATTGAGAATTGAGAATTGAAAATTTCTCCGTATTTTGTTCCATAGGACATCTGTTTATAGGTTTATCTATCATTAATTTTCAATTCTCAATTTTCAATTAACTGACTTATCGGGCTGTCATCCCGCAGCAAATAGCGGATTTCCTTGTAAGGGAGATGGACGTTCGTGACGCCTACCACGTATGCCGCTATCTCATATTCGTTGAAAGAATAGGTGATACCCGTCTCGTCTACGAGGAAGTTCCCGTTCGGGAAGATCTCGTCCACGCTAAAGAAACCGATATTTTCCAGTTCCTTGGCGTCGGATACGTTGTTTTGCTTGGCGATCTGATCTACCAATATTCGCGCCAGATTGTCTTGATAGTTGTCCACGAATATCTCCTCCTCGGTGATCGGCTTACCGGTCTTGAGGTTCACTACATGGTTATTGTAGGAATGCGCGCCATGCGCTCCGCCCGTATAGTTCTCGAAGCTTACCGTATAGCTGATGATATCGTCTTGGTTGAAGGCGATATCATCCGACGACATCTCATAGTAAGAGAACCAAGAGCCCACCGGTGTCTCGTCGGATTTCGCCACCTCAGCCTTGTAATCCTCTTCCAGATCCTTATAAGCGGCCAGATAGTCGTCGGTATATTTCCGTACCGCCTCCTCGGGGGATAATTGCTCATAATTCTCGCCGAAATAAGAGGAGACGAACTGTCTCTGTAGATTCTTAAGAACCTCTTTATCCGAATATTTCCGGGGATAAACGAACTTGATCTCTAGATTGCAATTGGGATTATCCGGATTATCTAACAAATGGTAAGTCTTTTCCACGCTGATAGAATCAAACGTGATACTGTTTTCGGAAGCCTTCTTCGTTCCGGTATCGCAACCCGTGGCTAAGATACCTATCAAAAGAAGCGCTAGCATGCTTTCGCGTAAATGCGTTCTCATCGGACTACAGATTTAATTTATTTGTACGCGAATGTACGTTATTAAATTGTATAATCAAATTGCACGATGAAGTTTAATAAGAGGACAATCTTTCCTCGGTGGTTTTCGGGTTGAGTTGTCTATTTGTCCGATACTTTCCGGGTGTTCTCTTGCGTGAGAAGAATAGTTCCCATTTTATATCACCTAAGGGCATACCTAGCCTTATCCTTCATAAGATGCAAGGCCACCAAACGCTGTCGTTATATTAATGTTATAATACAAATACACTTTTGCGCCTGCATCAGGTTTTCTTGAGCTTGTACTTTCTTGGTCATAATAAACCTCTATTTCGGCTTGAGGATCTTCTGGTTTTTCCCCTTCATCGATAATGTCATTTTCACTACAACCAATAAAAATGACCATGAAAAATATAAATAAAGAAGTTCTCATGTTTCTGAATCAGTTTTAATTAGTTAACAACTAAAATAGGATTGCCCTAAATGTACAATTAGTTTTTATCATACCATTATAGTTTGAAGGAAATTATGGGTAATGATGATAAAATTTAACTATAGCCTATTGGCACAAGTCTACCATCAATAGGATGTGAACGCATTAAAAAGGTTAAACAATAGTGAGCTACCTAT
>NZ_QTLZ01000016.1:0-3163 GCF_003635425.1 Parabacteroides sp. AF27-14 | reverse complement strand
CGCATTAAAAAGGTTAAACAATAGTGAGCTACCTATATTCTCACGAACGAGATAGCTCTTTTCTTTATTTAACTAAATAACCAAGCTTTTCCTCTGAAAAGCCATGTTGTTAAATTCGATTAATTATAGGCCAAATGTATAATTATTGGAGAAATAGAGTTTTTATGGGCAGACACAAAAAAAAAGCGTGAAGCTGCCGTTATATTGTTATAGGCTTGTCAGGTATCCCCATACCTTTGTCAACTATAACAAACGACAGCTCACGCCATTATTGTATATTTGAGATAATACAACAGCGTGAGCATGAAGTTTGTTATTCTAGTTGACTTTGCTTTTAGGGATGTTTGACAATGCCTAGAATAACACTCGATGCTCTAATACATAATATGTCGCCATGCTTTTCAACTAACGCTATAGCCACATGACGATGCAAATATAACTATATATTTTGTAAATCAATGTTTTTATTGGCGAATTATTAACAGATATGCAAGTGTATACTACTCGTTCTTATGCTTTCTCTTTAGCTATCAGCCCATCGAAATACCTCCGCAGCAACCACGCCATGGCTTGCTGTCGCACCATCGTCAGCCGATAGTCCTCGCTGATGGGCAGGTGACCCGGTGGTCTCCAATGGGCGAAGAGGCTCATGGCGTGGCGTTTCTCCTCGGGGGTATCGTGTATCAATCCCCGCTCTTGCAAGGACTGGTAGACACGGGCGGGATAAAGGCGTTCCAGCGGGTAACCGGCCTTGTATTGCTGGAATACCTTGCGGAGAAAGGCAAGCTCACGCTCTTCCTTGTAAGCCTCGCTGACGGGTGGGAGGGCGTTCTGCCGCCGATCCCGTTCCCGTTCCACGACGGCGTGATAGCGCAGGTCGCTTGTCTTGTAGGCTTTCAGCCAACGTGAGAAGGTGCGGAGGTTCACGCCCGTGTAGTCGCCGAACGTGCCTTTCGCCCCTAGCTCGAAGCAAAGCGATACCTCGGGGAAGGTGAGGTAGGCGTATGATTCCCGGAGGTCGGACGATAACTTGGCCGCCAATATCCCGATATCCCGCTCGTTGTACGTCTGGTAGCCGACCATGATGTACGTCTGTGCGATCAACTGGGAGACGGATTGCGTGAGTTGTTCGATTGATATGTCCTCGATCCGTTCCGAGGACAAGGATTCCCGTAGCCTAAGCTCTAGACTTGTCATGTCCGTCGGCTTGTAAGATGTTCAATGCTATTTGTGCCGCTCGTTCGCTCGCTTTCATGGCTTCTTCTATGCGTGAGGGGGCGGCGGGCCGTTTGTTTCCGGCCGGGGCGATTGGTGCGGGACGATTGATTATGTCTGCCTCGGGTTGGTAATCGAGGCATCTCCACCAAGAGGTGAAACGACGGGCGTAATCGTTCTTGGTGCGGAGCGTTCCCATGTCGCCGGTAGAGACGATGTGACTCTCGAAAAGTTCCATCACGCCCGGTAACAGGTCCAATACGGCGGGACCTTTGCCGCTCATACGGACGATAGCGGCCCGCCAATCCTCATCGTTGGATAGTTCGTCTCGATAAGAGCGGAGGATCTCTTCCCGTGCGTACGTGCGTGCGGGAGAAGAAGTAGTAGTAATGTTTTCTTTCCTTTCCTTTACTATACTATATGCACTTTTCGTGTCATTTTGCGGGGTTTCGTCTGCGAAAACCTCGGTTTTTACATCGTTAACTATCTTATACAACTCAATAACAGCTTTATTATCTGGTCTTTTACTCTTTGAAAAGGCATATTGCTCTTGTATGGTCTCGGAGGTTAGGATATGGCTTTTGTCAAAAGATCTCTCGTGGAATAATCCGAGTTCTATCATTATCCCGATCATGCTCCGGATGTCTTTTTCTTCGAGCCCGAGTTGATCCGAAAGATCGAATATATAGTTGTCGGTTATT
Organism: Parabacteroides sp. AF27-14; assembly: GCF_003635425.1. Lineage (NCBI taxonomy): Bacteria > Pseudomonadati > Bacteroidota > Bacteroidia > Bacteroidales > Tannerellaceae > Parabacteroides > Parabacteroides sp. AF27-14. Next base: position 1,247 of record NZ_QTLZ01000016.1, on the reverse strand, counting down.
TCTATAAAATAACTATTGGCGTAAATGTCGCATAATAAATCCATATAGAGGACGATTGCCTTGAAGCCGCCTTTCCTCTTCAAGCGGCGTATCGTGCGATTATTCATGAAATCGGTATTGAGCGGGAAATAATCCAGCCCCTTTTTAATAGGTCGTGCCATGGTTAATTGAAAATTGATGATTGAAAATTGAAAGTTAATCGCGAGTCTTGATCGCCCTCACGATCCATTGCAGCGTGCGTACGTTGAGCAGCTCGGCGGGCGTGGTGCGTATCACGAGCCATCCGCAAGCGGCGGCCTCGTTGTATTTCTCCATGTCACGCCGCCAGCCCTCGGGGCGGAAGTGGCGACCGCCGTTCCATAAGCCGCCCTCCACCTCTATGGCTACGTGGGCTTGAGGAATGGCGAAGTCGAAACGCCACTCACGGGTGGGGTGGAAGGGGAACTCCCGTTCCACCCGCAGCCCCGTGTAGCGTAAGACGGCCTCGCTAAGCGGCGAGTAGTCCGTTCCCATCAGTCAGGAGTTGTTCGGCCTCTCGGTCCGTGTCGCAGATCTCCACGTAGAAGGTTCCCATCCGGTTGTCGAAGGTGATCCATTTGCGGATGCGTGGCTCGTAGTAATACCCGTACTCGTTTCCCCGTGCGAAGCGGTAGTTGCGTGAGCGGCTCTCGCCCGAGGCGAGGTGGAAGAAACAGGCGGCGGCTTGGTCGCCCAGCAGACAGCCCTTGGCCGTCGGCGTGATAAGCGTGGATGCGTGTGTCATGGTCTTAGGCGGCTGTGTTAAGAGGTTCGTCACTCGTGTTCCCGATCTCGACGAAACGCTCCATGCCGAGGCGCTTGCCTTGCGTGATGTATAGCAGTGCCTCACGCTCGCATAGCGAGAGGTCTTCCAGCAGGCGGTCTATCCATGCGTACTCGTCCCGCCCGAGGTGGAGCCGGGCGGCGAGGTTGACGGGGCAGGTGTTATCGTCGGCACGGTTGACGGCGTAGATGGTGAGCAACTCCGAGTCGCCGGACGGCTGGCGGTAGAAGCCCTCGGCCCGGAGGCCGGGGAAGCAGGTGCCGCAGATCTTCTCCACGTGGAAGTTTAGGTTCGCCATGGCCAACGTAAATTCCTCATGGATAGGGCACTCGTTCTGGTAAGAGGTCTGGTAGCTGTCGGCGGTACGCTCATCGTACACCTCGATCGTCGCTTTCAATTTGTTATCCTTGATGGATACTTGCTTGATTTGTTTGATATTAGACAT
>NZ_QTLZ01000015.1:0-127707 GCF_003635425.1 Parabacteroides sp. AF27-14 | reverse complement strand
TGTACAACTTTTTACTCATATTTATCAACTTAAATTAATTCCGCCAACGGGTTTACTAATGACAAAAAAGAAATTGCCCGTTCGTTTTACGGGTCAGCACTTTACTATTGATAAAGTGCTAATAAAAGATGCAATAAGACAAGCAAATATAAGTAATCAGGATACGGTTTTAGATATTGGGGCAGGCAAGGGGTTTCTTACTGTTCATTTATTAAAAATCGCCAACAATGTTGTTGCTATTGAAAACGACACAGCTTTGGTTGAACATTTACGAAAATTATTTTCTGATGCCCGAAATGTTCAAGTTGTCGGTTGTGATTTTAGGAATTTTGCAGTTCCGAAATTTCCTTTCAAAGTGGTGTCAAATATTCCTTATGGCATTACTTCCGATATTTTCAAAATCCTGATGTTTGAGAGTCTTGGAAATTTTCTGGGAGGTTCCATTGTCCTTCAGTTAGAACCTACACAAAAGTTATTTTCGAGGAAGCTTTACAATCCATATACCGTTTTCTATCATACTTTTTTTGATTTGAAACTTGTCTATGAGGTAGGTCCTGAAAGTTTCTTTCCACCGCCAACTGTCAAATCAGCCCTGTTAAACATTAAAAGAAAACAGTTATTTTTTGATTTTAAGTTTAAAGCCAAATACTTAGCATTTATTTCCTGTCTGTTAGAGAAACCTGATTTATCTGTAAAAACAGCTTTAAAGTCGATTTTCAGGAAAAGTCAGGTCAGGTCAATTTCGGAAAAATTCGGTTTAAACCTTAATGCTCAAATTGTTTGTTTGTCTCCAAGTCAATGGGTAAACTGTTTTTTGGAAATGCTGGAAGTTGTCCCTGAAAAATTTCATCCTTCGTAGTTCAAAGTCGGGTGGTTGTCAAGATGATTTTTCTGGTTTGGTGTCGTCTTTTAAGCTGCCGCATAACAAATTAATAATACCAAATAAAAATACGTATAGATTAAAAAAGTTCTTTGTGCTTTTGTCAGGGAACTTTTTTTTCGTAAATTTGCGTTCAATTATGCGGCAGTAATAATATACATATTAATACGAGTTAAGAATCCTGTAGTTTTCCACATGCTACGAGGAGGTATTAAAAGGTGCGTTTCGGCAATGCATCTATTGTAGTATATTATTGCTTAATCAAATGAACATTATAAATTTAGGAATTCTTGCTCACATTGATGCAGGAAAAACTTCCGTAACCGAAAATCTGCTATTTGCCTGCGGAGCAACGGAAAAGCGCGGCAGTGTTGATAAAGGTGACACCATAACAGACTCTATGGATATAGAAAAACGTAGAGGAATTACTATTCGGGCTTCTACGACATCTATTGTTTGGAATGGTGTGAAATGCAATATCATTGACACTCCGGGACACATGGATTTTATTGCAGAGGTGGAGCGGACATTCAAAATGCTTGATGGAGCAGTCCTCATATTATCGGCAAAGGAAGGCATACAAGCACAAACAAAGTTGCTGTTCAAGACTTTGCAAAAACTGCAAATCCCGACAATTATATTTATCAATAAGATTGATCGTGCCGGCGTAAATCTTGAGCGTTTATATCTGGACATAAAAACAAATCTGTCGCAAGACGTCTTGTTTATGCAAACGGTTGTCGATGGAGTAGTTTACCCGATTTGCACCTCAACAGATATAAGGGCAGAACACAAAGAATTTGTATGCAACCATGACGACGATATATTAGAACTATATTTGGCGGATAAAGAAATCTTACCGGCAGATTATTGGAATGCGATAATCGCTCTTGTGGCAAAAGCCAAAGCCTATCCGGTCTTGCATGGATCAGCAATGTGCAATATTGGCATCAATGAGTTGTTAGACGCCATCATTTCTTTTATATTTCCTCCGGCATCAGTCCCAAATAGACTTTCAGCTTATCTTTATAAAATAGAACATGCCCCCAAAGGGCATAAAAGAAGTTTTCTAAAAATTATTGACGGAAGTCTGAGACTTCGAACCGTTATAAAAGTCAATGATTCGGAAAAATTCATCAAGATTAAAAATCTAAAAACCATTTATCAGGGCAAAGAGATAAATGTTGATGAAGTGGTTGCTAATGATATCGCAATTATAGAAGATATAGAAGAATTAAGAATCGGAGATTATTTAGGTGTTAAACCTTGTCTGATTCAAGGATTATCTCATCAGCATCCCGCCCTCAAATCTTCTGTCCGACCAGACAAGCCCGAAGAGAGAAGCAAGTTGATATCCGCTCTAAATGTATTGTTTATTGAAGACCCGTCTCTGTCCTTTTCCATAAATTCATATAGTGATGAATTGGAAATCTCGTTATATGGTTTAACCCAAAAAGAAATCATACAAACATTGCTGGAAGAACGATTCTCCGTAAAGACCCATTTTGATGAAATCAAGACTATCTACAAAGAACGACCTAAAAAGAAGGTGAATAAGATTATCCATATCGAAGTCCCTCCCAACCCTTACTGGGCCTCAATAGGACTGACTCTGGAACCTTTACCGATAGGGTCAGGGGTGCAAATCGAAAGTGAAATCTCCTTTGGTTATCTGAACCATTCTTTTCAAAATGCCGTTTTTGAAGGAATCCGTATGTCTTGCCAATCGGGATTGCATGGATGGGAAGTGACGGATTTGAAAGTAACCTTTACTTATGCCCTTTATTATAGTCCGATAAGTACCCCTGCCGATTTTAGACAATTGTCTCCTTATGTCTTCAGGTTGGCTTTGCAACAATCAGGAGTGGATATTCTCGAACCGATGCTCTATTTTGAGTTACAGATACCACAAGTAGCAAGTTCCAAAGCTATTACAGATCTGCAAAAAATGATGTCTGAGATTAAAGGTATCAGTTGTAATAAAGAGTGGTGTCTTATTGAAGGGAAAGTTCCATTAAATACAAGTAAAGACTATGCTTCAGAAGTAAGTTCATACACTAAAGGCTTAGGCACTTTTATGGTTAAGCCGTGTGGGTATCAAATAACAAAAGGCGGTTATTCTGATAATACCCGTATGGAAGAAAAGGATAAACTTTTATTCATGTTTGAAAAATCAGTATCATCAAAATAATGGAACGATCCAGGAATTTCTATAAGACAATACGGTTGGGGTATATACTTATCTCCGTTCTTATCGGATGTATAGCATATAATAGCTTCTATGAATGGCAGGAGATAGAAGCATTAGAACTTGACAATAAAAAAATAGACGAGTTCCGAAAAGAGATAAACAATATCAATATTCAAATGATAAAATTTTCTCTATTTGGTGAAACAATACTGGAATGGAACGATAAAGATATCGAACATTACCATGCACAGCGTATGGCAATGGATAGTATGCTCTGCCGTTTCAAAGCTACCTATCCGGCAGAGCGTATAGACAGCGTACGCCATCTTCTCGAAGATAAGGAACGGCAGATGTGCCAAATCGTTCAAATACTTGAACAACAACAAGCCATCAACGATAAGATAACCAGTCAAGTACCTGTAATCGTGCAGAAGAGTGTACAGGAACAGCCCAAGAAGTCCAAGCGCAAAGGTTTCTTGGGCATCTTCGGCAAAAAGGAAGAAGCGAAACCAACTGTGACTACCACGATGCACCGTTCCTTTAACCGGAATATGAGAACCGAACAACAGGCACAAAGCCGCCGCTTATCGGTTCATGCCGATAGCCTTGCCGCACGAAATGCGGAACTTAACAGGCAACTGCAAGGACTGGTTGTTCAAATAGACGGGAAAGTACAAACTGACCTACAAAAGCGGGAAGCCGAGATAACAGCCATGCGGGAACGGTCGTTCATTCAGATTGGGGGCTTGACAGGGTTCGTTATACTGCTACTGGTCATATCATATATCATCATACACCGAAATGCCAACCGCATCAAGCGATATAAACAGGAAACCGCAGATTTAATCGAGCGACTGCAACAAATGGCAAAGCGAAACGAGGCACTGATAACCTCCCGCAAGAAAGCCGTACATACCATTACCCATGAATTACGCACACCGCTGACTGCAATAACGGGCTATGCCGGACTGATACAAAAAAACTTCAATGCGGATAAAACCGGGATGTATATCCGAAATATTCAGCAATCCTCCGACCGTATGCGTGAAATGCTTAATACTCTTCTGAGTTTCTTCCGGCTGGACGACGGCAAGGAACAGCCTAATTTCTCCACGTGTAGGATTTCATCAATAGCGCATACGCTCGAATCAGAGTTTATGCCAATTGCCATAAACAAGGGACTTGCTCTTACTGTGACGAATCACACGGATGCTGTTGTACTGACCGATAAGGAACGCATTCTACAAATTGGAAATAACCTGCTGTCAAACGCCATCAAGTTCACTGAGAACGGTGCCGTTTCTCTGACAATGGGGTATGATAACGGTATGCTGAAACTTATCGTCAAAGATACGGGTTCGGGTATGACCGAAGAGGAACAGCAACGTGTGTTCGGTGCGTTTGAACGTTTGTCAAACGCTGCCGCAAAGGACGGCTTCGGATTAGGTCTTTCCATTGTTCAGCGCATTGTGACAATGCTCGGCGGCACAATCCAGCTGAAGAGCGAGAAAGGCAAGGGCAGCCGTTTCACGGTGGAGATACCCATGCAGTCAGCCGAGGAATTGCCGGAACGGATAAATAAAACACAGATTCATCATAACCGAACACTCCATGATATTGTTGCCATCGACAATGACAAGGTACTTCTCCTAATGCTGAAAGAAATGTATGCACAAGAAGGGATACATTGCGACACTTGCACCGATGTTGCGGAACTGATGGAAATGATACGCCGGAAAGAATACAGTCTGCTTCTGACCGATTTGAATATGCCGGATATAAACGGCTTCGAGCTGTTGGAACTGCTACGCACCTCCAATGTGGGCAATTCAAGGATCATTCCGATTATTGTAACAACCGCTTCGGGCAGTTGCAACAGAGAGGAACTTTTAGAACGTGGATTTTCCGATTGCCTTCTCAAGCCGTTTTCCATATCGGAGCTGATGGAAGTTTCCGACAAGTGCGCCATGAAAGGTAAACAAAATGAAAAGCCTGATTTCTCCTCCCTACTGTCTTACGGCAATGAATCCGTCATGTTGGATAAACTGATAGCGGAAACCGAAAAGGAAATGCAGTCGGTCAGGGATGCGGAACAACGGAAAGACTTTCAAGAACTGGACGCCCTGACACACCACCTACATAGTTCGTGGGAGATACTGCGTGCCGACCAACCATTAAGGGAACTTTATAAACAGCTTCATGGGAGTGCCGTTCCCGATTATGAAGCATTGAACAACGCCGTGACTGCCGTATTGGATAAGGGTTCGGAGATAATCCGGCTGGCAAAAGAAGAAAGGAGAAAATACGAAAATGGATAAAACAAAAATCATCGTGGTGGAGGACAACATCGTATATTGCGAGTTTGTCTGCAACCTGCTGGCACGGGAGAAATTCCGTACCGTGCAGGCTTTCCACCTCTCGACAGCGAAGAAACTTCTGCAACAAGCCACTGACAATGATATAGTAGTTTCTGATTTGCGTTTGCCTGACGGTGACGGCATCGACCTATTGCGCTGGATGCGCAAAGAAGGCATGACGCAGCCGTTCATCATCATGACCGACTATGCCGAAGTACATACGGCGGTTGAAAGCATGAAACTCGGTTCGCTGGACTACATACCCAAGCAACTCGTGGAGGACAAACTCGTGCCTTTGCTCCGCACCATACTGAAAGAGCGGAATATCGGGCGAAGCCGCATGCCCGTATTTGCCCGTGACGGTTCAGCCTTTCAGAAAATCATGCACCGGATAAGGCTGGTAGCTCCTACCGACATGAGCGTACTGATATTCGGGGAGAACGGTACTGGCAAAGAGCATATTGCCCATCTACTGCACGATAAAAGCAAGCGTTCAGGCAAGCCTTTCGTGGCGGTGGACTGCGGCTCACTCACCAAAGAGCTTGCACCATCGGCGTTCTTCGGACACGTCAAAGGAGCGTTCACTGGTGCTGAAAACACAAAGAAAGGCTATTTCCACGAGGCGGAAGGCGGCACATTGTTTTTAGACGAAGTGGGTAATCTCGCACCAGAAACTCAACAGATGTTACTCCGTGCCATACAGGAACGGCGGTTCCGTCCCGTTGGCGACAAGTCCGACCGCAGTTTCAACGTCCGCATCATCGCCGCCACCAACGAGAATCTGGAAAAGGCGGTCAATGAAAAGCGTTTCCGGCAGGATTTGTTATACCGCCTACATGACTTTGAAATAACCGTTCTGCCCTTACGTGACTGTCAGGAGGACATCATGCCGCTGGCGGAGTTCTTCCGTGAGATTGCCAATAAGGAATTGGAGTGCAAGGTTAGCGGTTTCAGTTCCGAAGCACGGAAAGCGTTGCTGACCCATTCATGGCCGGGCAACGTGCGCGAACTTCGACAGAAAATCATGGGTGCGGTGTTGCAGGCTCAGACGGGACTTGTCACAAAAGAGCATCTGGAACTTGGGATAACCGAAACAACCTCTGTTACCGGCTTCTCCCTACGCAACGACGAGGAAGATAAAGAGCGGATTCTGCGTGCTTTGAAGCAGGCTGACGGGAACCGGAAGGTCGCTGCCGAATTGCTTGGAATAGGCAGGACAACACTCTATAATAAACTGGAAGAATATGGATTGAAGTATAAATTTGAGCAACCATAGCCCGCAATTCGCTGAAAATGGCTATCTTTGCATGACATATCAGAAGGTAACGGCGATTGGCAGAGCCTTTTGCCGCCTATATATAACATAAGACCGCAAGGCGTCCTAATGGGAATCTGGAAAATTAACATTAACAGGAACTATTGCGTGATTGCTTATGCTATGCCTACGCATAGCGTGCATTCACCTATTCCTGTTAAGGGCATTCCAGAGCCTCCATTAGTGATAGCGTGGATTGCACGCTACTTTTTTGCCCTTGCCCAACGAAAGGAAACGCTAATGGGTAAAGTACAGATTCTTGCCGTCCTCACGATGGACGGTTGTCAAAGCTCCGAGTTATATTGCAAAGCGTATAAGGAACTGCGCCTTGAAGATTGCGGTATCAACGAGATAAGGGAAAACGCCCTTTATCATATCACACCCGACTATTCCATCTCTATGCTCGACGAATGGCGGAAATCCGCAACAGACATCTGCTATCTGGCGGAAGTCACTCCTGAAAAGGCGGACTACATCAATGGGCTGTTACGTATGCGTGTGGTGGATGAAATCATACTTTATACGCTTCCTTTCATTGCCGGAACGGGAAAGCGTTTCTTCCAGTCCGCCTTGCCACAGGAACAATGGACGCTGACCTCGCAGAAGGTGTACCGCAACGGAGTGGTCCGCCATATCTATAAAGCGTGCGTTTGATGTCCGGAAAATGGACGAATGTTCAGGAAATGAACACTTTAAGTCGAAAATAATTCCTGACAGACAAATAAATTGCAAAATTATCACACTGAAATCCAGCACCTTGCAGAGAGTGTGCCGGATTTTTTATTTTATGAACACGCTTTTTGCCAATCATATTCATGTGCGCATACCGAAAAACAGAGTGTAAAATTTCAAAATTGACAGGATATGAATTATTTCTTATTGGCGGAAACCGAGTTCTTCCGCCGTATAAACGAAGCCGGGGACTGCAATATGGAAACGGCATATACGGCTTTCGCCACGCAAGTAATCGAGCTATGCAGCGGCAATGTGGACACCAACCGCACCATCATCGCACTGGCTTACATCGAAATCGAGTTGCAGCACCATCCCATGCGCAATCTTCCCGAAGAAAAGAGGGAGGTTGCAGCCTATATCAGCAAGGCACTCTCTTTAGTGAGGAAGATGCAGAAGTTCCTTGCCGCTCCCCAAGTGCCACCACTAATCCCCATCCGTACATCCTCCGACAACACAACCGAAAATCCCGCCTCACCCCTGCAATGGACGGGCAACGCCATCGACCTCGTGGAACTTATCTACGGCATCAACGAGATGGGCTGCATCAACAACGGCAACATGCCGCTCAAACAGCTCGCCCCGCTCCTCTACAAGATTTTCGGTATCGAATCAAAGGACTGCTACCGTTTCTATATCGACATCAAACGCCGGAAAAACGAAAGCCGCACTTACTTCCTTGACAGGATGCAGGAGAAACTGAACGAGAGGATGCTCCGCGACGAGGAAATGGAACGTTTGAGAAAATAATCCTGTACCAATGATGAATCAGGGGGTGACGTTATGTCATTCTCTGATTTTTTGTAGGTTTTGTCCTGCTGTGTAGATACATTTCGTTATCTATTCGCCCGAAAACCAGCGAAAAGCACTATCTTTGTACCCACGTTACAGAATTGTATATGAGCATAGACAACCTCGACATAATAAAACGGTTGATAGCCGAAAAAGAATGCGGACGGGTGGAGTTCAAGGAAACCACCGGACAGTTGGAGCGCGGCATGGAAACGCTTTGCGCCTTCCTTAACGGCGAAGGCGGCACGGTATTGTTCGGTGTCACCGACAAGGGAAAAATCATCGGACAAGACGTGAGCGACAAAACCAAGCGGGATATAGCGGACGCGATCCGGCGTATCGAGCCGTTTGCCACAGTTGAAGTTTCTTATACTGAAATACCAGACACTGGCAAAAGTGTCATCGCACTGTCTGCGGAAGAACAAAGATATATGCGTCCGTTCTCTTACAAAGGACGGGCTTACCTGCGGGTGGAAAGCGCGACATCCATCATGCCGCAGGAGATATATAACCAATATCTGATACAGCGGGGCGGGAAATACGCTTGGGAGGCAATAGCAAATCCTGACCTTAAAATATCCGACCTTGACGAACATGCCGTCATTAGTGCTGTTCGCGGGGGAATCAGAAGCGGTCGTTTACCTGAAGCAACCATAAGGGAAGACTTGCCGACCATTCTCGAAAAATTCAGTCTGTTGCATGACGGGAAACTTAACAATGCTTCAGCAGTGCTGTTCGGTCATGATTTTTATTATTATCCCCAATGCCTGCTCCGTCTGGCGCGTTTCAAAGGCACGACGAAAGACGAGTTTATAGACAATCAACGTGTCACTGGGAATATCTACGCGCTGCTGGATGCTGCAATGGCGTTCTTTTTCAAACATCTGTCACTTTCCGGTAAGATAGAAGGGCTGTACCGTGAGGAAGAACTGGAAATCCCGTACAAGGCATTGAGAGAGTGCTGCACAAATGCGTTGTGCCACCGCCTGTACCACCGTCCCGGCAGTTCGGTGGGAATCGCCATCTATGACGACCGTGTGGAAATAGAGAACAGCGGGACATTTCCGCCGGATATAACAATGGAAAAACTGTTAAGCGGGCATAATTCAGAACCGCAAAATCTAATCATAGCAAACGTGCTGTATAAAAGCGAGGTCTTGGAAAGTTGGGGACGGGGCATCGGGCTTATGATAAGCGAGTGTCGGCGTGTCGGCATTCCGGACCCCGAATTTCACACGGACGGAAACAGCGTATGGGTCGTTTTCCGCTATACCCGGAAAGCAGTCGGGTCATACCCGACAGTCACCCCACAGTCGCCCGATAGTTACCCGACAGTTACCCCGCAAGTGGGAAAAGTTCTGTCTGCAATCGGGAATCAGACACTATCGACAAAAGATGTTATGGAAATGATAGGATTGAAGGACAAAAGCAATTTTCTGGAGCTTTATCTGTATCCTGCAATAAGGTTGGATTTAGTAGAACCGATTTATCCGGAAAAGCCGAAACACCCGCGACAGAAATACCGTCTTACGGAGAAAGGTCTGGATTTAATTAAAAATAAATAGTCATGAACTCGCAAACTGTAGAAATAACATCTGCTGGCATTAGGAAAATATTGAATAAATATACTCCAGAGCGAGCTATTGCCGAATATGTATGGAATGGATTTGATGCAAAAGCAACCGTTGTAAATATTGATTTTGAAATTGACAATGCAGAATTGGACACAATCAAAAATATTAGAATAACAGACAATGGTACAGGCATCTGCTATGAAGAATTACCTATAAAATTCAAAAAATTCTATGAGTCTCAAAAGAGAATAGCCAACGAGAATAATACTGAATTTACAAGAGGAAAAAACGGTTATGGTCGTTTTACTTTCTATAAATTTGCGAGATTTGCTAATTGGGAAACACGCTATAGTAAAGATGCACAAATAATGTCTTATGACATTAGAATTGATAGCGATACTTTAAAAGACTACACTACAACAGAGCCACTTGTATCTGATGACACAACAACAGGTACTTGTGTCGTTTTTAATGAGATTTCTTCTGATATTTCCAGTTTGTTTATAACGAAGACTCTTATCCCTTATCTAAAGGCTGAATTTGCGTGGTTTTTAGAATTGAAATCCGAATATCAAATATACATCAATGGGCAAGAATTAGATTATTCTTCTATAATAGCAGAACAAGAATCAATATCACCGATATTATCACATAACCAGAAAAATAACATCAACTTTCAATGCAAGTATATCCGATGGAATGTAAAGATGAATGATGAATATTCTCGATTTTACTTCTTGAATAATGACTTGGAGTTAAAATTTACCAAAACGACATTATTAAATAAAAAAGGAGATAATTTTTGGCATTCTGTAATTGTGATTGATGATTTCTTCAATGAAATCAATTGTGATAACGAATTAGACGATAATGCTATTCAACCTAAATTGTTTGATAATTCTGCTGATAGAAAATTATTTAAGGAACTAATTACGCAACTCAATGAGTTTCTCAAAAAGAAAAGACGCCCATTCCTAAAGGAGCAAGCAGAAGTTATGGTAACCAAATATAAGAATGAAGATGTTTTCCCTAAATTTGGTACTGAAGATTGGGATATAGTGCGTAGAGAAGGTTTGGAAAACTTCGTAAAGGAACTATACGAAGTAGAACCTGCTGTTTTCATGAAGTTGAACAAAGAACAAAAAAGAGTTTTCTTAGAACTTCTAAATTTGGTGATGGATAGCGGTGAGCGCGATAGTCTGTTTAAGATTTTAGATGCAGTTGTTGAATTAGACTCGAACGATAGGAAAGAATTTGCAAAAATATTAGAAATAACGAGGTTAAAACAAGTCGTTTCCACGATTAAGCTTATTTCAGACAGATTGCTGACACTGGAGAATCTAAAAAAGATTGTTTTTAATCATACTTTACAAGCCAATGAAGTTCGTGATTTGCAGTCGTTCATAGAAAAACACTATTGGATTTTTGGCGAAGAATATAGAATGGTATGTGCGGAAGAGGTCAAATTTGAAGAGGCTTTAAGAAAATACATTTATATTCTGCGTGGAGTTAGCGAGAAAAAATATATTGCTCACCCTAATAAATACAAAGAAATGGATTTATTTCTTACTGGTACTGATTTTAGGGATGGGAGACCTCATAATATAGTTGTGGAAATCAAAAATCCGACAACTATAAAACAATTAAAATCAGAACAGTTAAATCAATTAGAACAATATATGGATGTTATTCTAAAACAAGATTGTTTTAATGATGCTAATGAGTTCTGGACTTTCATTTTGATAGGACAAGACTATGATGATATTGTAGGTCGAAGGGTCATAAATAAGCTTACTGGTTTAGTCCAAAATGACAGTAATTATAGCCTCTATGTAAAAAAATGGAGTGAAATAACAAATGAGGTGGAACGTAGGCTGAAATATTTGCTTGATAAGCTCAAAATAGAAAGAGCCACTTTATCTAAATCCCAATCATTAAATGAGGTAATGAATGAAGTTTCAAATAACACGGCCGCAATGGTTAGTTGAACTTAATATAGTCATAATGCTCAATATAAAGAATTACAAATTACTCCTGTCACAGATAGCTGTAGCAGGAGTAATTCTCAAAACGGGAGTCTGATACATCTTGTTGTTATATATTATTTCTGTTGCAACAGATGTTTCAGATTCTCGTCACCAGCGATGCGCTCCAACTCGTCGGCGACAATCTGTTTCACCTCCTCCTTGATGCGCCTGTAATTCGCCTTCACCATTTCCTTCATGCAGTCGTTGCCGTTCGCGTCCGCGAAGTCGGTAATGACGGGTATCGGCTTGTAGGCTTTCTCCTCGCGCTTCATTTTCTCGGCATCCACGACAATCTCACAGTGGAAAATCTTCTGCTTGATACGCTCGTTGAAGTTGTCGGACACCGAACCGACGAACATCCCCTGCGTCAAGCCGGAAATTTTGCTCGGCGGGATAAGCGCGTCCATCTGCGTGTTGATGGAGGTGGAAACATCCTGCCGGTTGATGGAGATGGACTGCCGCTTTTGAAGCACCTTTCCGAACCGCTCCGAGAGCGTCTTGGCTGTTTCGCCCACCACCTGCCCGGAGAAGATATTGCCGACCGTGTTCATCACCACTTTCGCCTCGCGGTCCCCATAGTCACGCACCAACTGGCTGAAATCCTGAAAACCCAGACACACGGCAACCTTGTTGCTTCGCGCGGTGGCGATAAGGTTGTCCAGCCCCTTGAAGTATATCGTCGGCAGCTCGTCTATGATGACCGACGACTTCAGCATCCCTTTCTTGTTGATAAGTTTAACGATACGGGAATTATACAGACCGAGAGCCGCCCCGTATATGTTCTGTCGGTCGGGATTGTTGCCCACGCAGAGAATTTTCGGTTCTTCGGGATTGTTGATGTCCAGCGTGAACTCGCTGTCCGACATTACCCAATAGAGCTGCGGGGAAATCATGCGTGACAGCGGAATTTTCGCCGAAGCAATCTGCCCCATTAACTGCTCCGCAGCCCCTCCGAGCCACGCGTCCATGAATGGCGAGAGATAGTTCTCCAGTTCGGGATAAGAGGTCAGAATCGGGAAAATATCCTCGTAACGGCGGTTCAGGAACTCGATGGCATGGGGGAACGTGCAATACTTGCCGTTCTGAAAAATTTTAAGATACCAGATGATAGCCGCGAAAAGGATGATGGGCGATTCCACAAAGAAGTCGCCCTGCTTCTGCACCCAACTCTTGTTTAAATTGAGCATGATGGTGTACGCGCTCTCGTAAGCGTCCGTAATGTCCTCCATGAAATCTGGGTGAATGGGATTGCAACGGTGGCTGCGTCGCGGGTCGTCGAAGTTTATCACGTAGAACTTCGGCTTCACCTTGTATCCCTCCGGGTGGTTGAGCAGATGATTATAGGCTATCGTGGACAAGTCACTGAATTTGAAATCATAGACATACATCGAGAAGCCCTTCTCAATCTGCTGCTTGATGAAACTGTTTACCACCGCGTATGACTTTCCGCTGCCCGGCGTACCCAGCACGATGGAGGCGCGGAATGGGTTCACCACGTTGATCCAGCCGTTGTTCCAACGTTTCCTATAATAAAAGCGGGTGGGCAGATTGACCGAATACTCGCTTTCGATGAGCCGTGTTTCCTGCATGAAGCTCTCGTTCTCGTTGTTGAACACGTCATCCATAAGGTTGTGTTTCAACAGGCGGCTCATCCACAGACCGCCCATCAGCAGGCAGACATAGCCCGTGCCTACGGTCAGCGCGTAAAGTCCCGTCACCGCTTCAACCGGCAGCGGCAATGCCAGTATCCACCAGTTGAGGAAGAACAACACGAACCCTGCGGCAAGTGCCGTCCAGATCCTTCCCCAAGTGATTTTCTCTCCCTTGACGCCCTTCGTCCCCAGACAGGACAGGGCAAGCAGGAGGACGGCGAACAGTTTCGTGTAGAGGATGGAATGGAACAGCCCCGCCGTGCGGTTGAAGTTCATCAGGATTCTGTCCACTACGCCGATGTCCACGCCCCAGAGCCGTATGGCTTCATAGCAGAACCAGTACACGTTCATGACCACTAAAATAATACTCACGGCACGCAGAAAATCCATGATTTTCGCCAATGCCCTCAAATCGTCTTCTTGTTGTGACATAGATTGAAAAATTTTGATGTTGATACTTACGGTTACATTCCCAAGCCCTTGCGCCTCTTCTTTTTCCTCTTGCGCTGCATCGCCCGGATAAAGGCTTCCTCCTCGGCATCCACAGCCGGACCTTCGGGAGTGAGCAGACCGACACCGCCCGCCGTGTTCTCGTGGTCGGATGCGGTCTGTCCGCGCATATCCTCTTCTGTTTCCACCGGAACGGACAGCGGAATCGGCGGCTGTCCGGCATAAGGCAGCGTAAAGTGTTCCTGCAAGGCGTTGGCGGAAAGTTCCTTGCCCATGCGCGAGCCGTTCAGCACGCAGCCCGTTCGGTGGTCTATGAACGTGGCTCCGTAGATGCGCCCTTCCTCCGTGTAGCGCAGTACGGTGTCGATGCCCTTTTCCTTGAGCCGCGAAACGAACTTCTCCTTGTCATACGTGCCTTCAAGCACGGAAAGCACGGTGCGTTTCGTCATGTCGGCGAGTTTCCGGTCCTTAATCTCCTGTTTGGAACGGGCAAACTTCTTCTGCACGGCTTCATAGCCTGCGGACTTCCCGAAAAGCGAGGACTTGAACGGGTTGCCAGTCTTGTTCCCGGCATCATCGGTGACGGAATAGACCAGCCCGTGATACTCACGCCCGCGCACGTTTCCCCGCGCTTCCTCCACCGTCATATTATATAAGGATAGGAGGGCGCGATATTCGCCCATCGTCCGGAAACGGTACTGTCCACTCAGAGCCTTGACGGTATTTCCGACCTGCCTCTTCACGTCGCCCGCCGAAGCGTCCACCTTGCGCAGCGGATTTTCCAGCCGTAGGTTCTTACGCTCCGCCGGGTGCAGCCCGTACTTCCGTTCCAGTTCCCTGCGGATGCGGTCGCTGCGGCGGAAGAGGAAATCCTGATTGAGCCGCCTGCCTTTCTCGTCCACATTGATTGTCACGATGTGCAGGTGGTGACGGTCTATGTCCTCGTGCTTGACAACAAGGTACGGCTGGTTCCCGTAGCCGAGTTTCTCCAGATACTCGCGTGCGATGTCCTGCAATTCCGTATCTGTCAGCACGTCGTCGGGATGCGGGTTGAGCGAGATATGGAGTACCGGTTTCTCCACCCTCGTATGCTCCGGCATACAGGCGAGAAAACCTTCCATCGCCTTGCGTATGTCCACCGTCCCCGTGCCGTCATTGTAGATGCGGTTGGTGGTGAGCAGCCGCCCTTTCGCCCCGTTGATCTTTTCCCCGTTGTAGGCAAGCGCGCCGTACAACGACTTTCCTACACTGATTTTTGCGACCATTTCGCCTCCATTTCCCTTGAAAGTTCCACAATCTGACGGCTCAGTTTCACGAGTTCGACGGTCTGTTGCTCCAGCTTGTAGAGCAACGCCATCGCCTTTTTCTCGGAAAAATGCAGCCTGAGTTCCTTCACGACTTGGTTGTAGTTCGTGCCTACCGCGCGGAACTGCGCATGGAAATCGGACAGTCTGGTGTAGTAATCCACCAGCGTCCTGTCCACTTTCAGCACCCTGAACGGTTGCCCGAAGAAGTGCGCCTTGATGAAAACCGACTTGGCGTAAACGCCCGACTTCTCGAACATGGCGAGGAAACGGTTGTGTTCCTCCTCGTTGAAACGGACGGTGTAACGGAACACCGCCGGGTCAAGTTTGGGATTTCTCCCGGTCTTGTTTCTTTTCTCTTTCATATAAACTTTGGATTTAGCGGATGGACGGCATAAGCCGCCGCTTCTTGGCACAGACACCGCAGGTTTGAAAGGCTTCCCGACTTCGGAGAGGAAGCCCGCCCCCTGCAAGGGCAAGTGCTTTTCGTGGCTGCTCAAAACGTTTTGAGCGGCTGAAAAGACATCTTGCTATGTTCAGGTGAACATAAAAATCCGTCGGGGACGGATTGGGGGAATGCCTTTCAAACTCCGGGCTGCGCCACCTGCGGCGAACCCTGCCGTTCGGGTGCAAAGTTACGCCCTTAAAGCGGTATCGGACAGGGGCTTGACCCGGACAATCAGTGCCAACCGACGCAACGTGCTGCCACTTGCCGGAGAAGTAATACAAGTTCCAAAATATCCTTGTTTATTTGCAGCGTGATTCGGATGTGGGACTGAAAATACACTCCTTCCGCCGGATGTTCGGACACCAATCCGGGCATCAATCCAAACGGTTGAAAACAGGTGTATGTATTCAGACAGTTTTCCAAGCACACGTCCATGCGGACGGATAAAAGCATGGGCGGTTGGACAAACCGATGATTACCCATAGGCACAGCCGGATTAAGGAGTGAATAAATAAATGAATGGGAGCGCGTGCGTACGTACTAATGGCAATACGCTACCGCCACCGGACAGATGTATAACCAAATAAATTATCAAACAAATGAAAGAAGCAACTTATGTGGCAATCTCCACGCAGAAAGGTGGAGCGGGTAAGACAACCCTGACGGTGCTTGTAGCAAGCTACCTGCACTATGTGAAAGGCTACAACGTAGCCGTGGTGGACTGCGATTTTCCACAGTACAGTATCCATGACATGCGCAAGCGCGACATGAAAGCTGTCATGGAGGACGGGCATTACAAGGTGATGGCGTATGAGCAGCTCAAACGGCTGAAGAAGAACCCGTACACCATCAGATGCAGCCGTGCGGAAGATGCGGTAAAGACTGCCGAAAATCTGGTGGCAGCGCAGCCCGACCTTGATTTCGTGTTCTTCGACTTGCCGGGAACCATCAACAATGCCGATGTGGTGCAGACCATTTCCAAAATGGACTACATCTTCACGCCCATCATCGCCGACCGTGTGGTGATGGAGAGTTCCATCAAGTTCGCCACTGTCATCAACGAACAGATGATAAGCACGGGCAAGTCCGGTATCAAAGGGATTTACCTCGTGTGTAACATGGTGGACGGGCGCGAAAAGACGGAACTTTACAAAGCATACGACAAGGTCTGTGCCGAGTTCGCCCTGTCCATTCTGGAAACACATCTGCCGGACAGCAAGCGTTTCCGCAAGGAGACGGCGGCAGAACGCAAGGCAGTATTCCGCTCCACGGCGTTTCCGGCGGACAAAATACTGGTACGCGGCAGCAACCTCGACAAACTCGTCGATGAGATTCTCGGCATCATCAAAAACTGAATGGCATGGCAAAGAAAACAAGAATCGAGGACATCGACAGCGAAGCCGTAATCAACTCGTTTCGACTGGACGATACAAGCATTCCGCCGGAAGCGAGAAGCACGGACGGAAACGCTACTTCTCCACCTCCGAAAGAAGCGATACAGGAAGCCGTTTCTCCACCTGCCTCGCACTCCAAAGAGGAGCCGGAACGCAGGCGCAGGAACAGCAAGCCGGAAAAATTGGATTATGACACCGTATTCATATGCGGGTCCAACGTCACGGCAAGACTCGGCAAGCAGGTCTATATCCGCAAGGAGTACCACGACCGCATACAGAAGATGCTTCATGTAATCGGTGGCAACGAGGTGACTATCGCGGCTTTTCTTGACAACGTGCTGACACACCATTTCACGCTGTTCCAAGACGAGATAGACGAATCGTTCAAACGGCACATGGAATCCTATAATTTATAAATACCCCAAAAACAACAAAGAAGTATGAAAAGAACAAAGAAGAACCGTCAGGCTGAGTGCCTGCAAACAGGAAAGAGTGAAAGAACCGCTGCCAATGCAGCAAAGTGTGCAAACGGATACGGTCAGGAAAAGACCGGCAGCGACTTCCGCAAGGATGAAGGCAGGGGCAAGCCGCTCTCTGTTTTCTTGGAAGCATCGGAAATCAAAACGCGGCAATGTATATACATCAGCCGAGAAATTCATGAGAAAGTCACTATCGTTGCCAGTCGGATGGGAAACGGTTTGAGCATCGGCAAGTTCGTGGACAACATCCTCCGCGACCATTTCCGGCAATACGGGCAGCAGTACATGGAACAGATTGAAAACGCCCAAAAAGTAAGATTATGACAAAGGCGTTTTTAATCGTATCGGTTGCTTGCAACGTGTGGTTCCTGTTCCTGCTGTTTTATGACCGCATCATGGACACGAAGCTCATCCGTTTCTTCAGACATATTGCCGGGTTGTGGCGATCATTGGACAGTACAGTGGCAGAGCAAGGAAAGGATAAGGAAATACCTCACGCAGACACCTCGGACATCATTGGCAAGAGCCGTTTCAAGATGGCATCGACCCGGACAACCGCTGCCATACTGGCGCAAGAAGCCGCCACTTCGGATAAAGGCATTGAGCTGTCGGAGGAAGAGGCTACTTTTGACGACGGAAACACGGAAACCGTCTCACGCCCGACACAAGTACCGGAGGACAAACTCGATGAAACCTTCACGAGCATCCCGCCCTCGGAACTGGAGTACGGAGAAGATGAACCGGAGGATGAAGAACCAGACAAAAAGCAGGCTTCGGGAAGCAGCTTCGAGGATATTGACATGGCAGTACGCACCATACGGAAGGAATCACCATCCGATGAGGAAATGCGACACGCCGGAAAGGTCATGACGGAACTGGACGGGACAGAGCTTTTCACAAGAATAACGGAACGCCTGACCGATGATACAATGAGCGAGAGGCTTGCAAAGGCGATGGCAGTTTTCGTGGACACGGTGAACATGACCGTGACACAACAAAAGGAAAAGGTGTTCGTGATTCCCGACAACATCGAGGAGTTCGACTTCCGAAACTATGTATAACAGCTAAAAAAGAATGGAAATGAAAACGTAAAATGACGACACCCATGCGCACGGCGGTACAAGGTACAGCCAATCCGCAACGGACACACCCAAGTCCGTAGAAACAAACGGGCAACCACTAAACCAAAGTAAAGTAATCAAGTATCAACCGCCCGAAAAAGGACTATCCACCCTTTGGACGGCACAAAACAAGAACTGTTTATGAACAAGAACATCAGACAAAAGTTCATCATCTCTGCGGCACTCATGATTGCCGCAACCGCCTCCGTATTTGCGCAAGGAAACGGTCTGGCAGGTATTAACGAAGCCACCTCTATGGTGAGTTCGTATTTCGACCCCGGCACGAAATTAATCTACGCCATCGGCGCGGTGGTCGGTCTTATCGGAGGCGTGAAAGTCTATGGCAAGTTCTCGTCCGGCGACCCCGACACGAGCAAGACAGCCGCCTCATGGTTCGGGGCTTGTATCTTCCTGATTGTCGCTGCGACTATCCTGCGCTCATTCTTCCTTTAATAAACAATGTATGGCTGAATACCCGATAAACAAGGGTATCGGCCGTCCGGTTGAGTTCAAGGGTCTAAAGGCTCAGTACCTCTTCATCTTCTGCGGAGGTCTGCTGGCTCTCTTCGTCCTGTTCGTCATCCTCTACATGGTCGGCATCGACCAGTGGATATGTATCGGCTTCGGCGCGGCATCGTCTTCCGTCCTCGTATGGCAGACCTTCGCGCTGAACGCCCGGTACGGCGAACACGGGCTGATGAAATTGGGAGCGGCAAGGAGCCATCCCCGATACCTTATCAACCGGCGGCGGATCACCCGATTATTCAAACGGCAACGAAAGGAAGAAACGACATGAGAAATACATCCAAAATGACAACACTGGAAAACAAGTTCCCGCTGCTGTCGGTGGAGCATGGCTGCATCATTTCCAAAGACGCCGACATCACGGTGGCTTTCGAGGTGGAACTGCCGGAGCTTTATACCGTGACAGGCGCGGAGTACGAGGCAATACACGGCTGCTGGTGCAAGGCTATCAAGGTGCTGCCGGACTTCTGCGTCGTGCATAAGCAGGACTGGTTCATCAAGGAACGCTACAAGCCGGAACTGCAAAAGGATGACATGAGCTTTTTGAGCCGCTCCTTTGAACGACACTTCAACGAGCGTCCGTACCTGAAACACTCCTGCTATCTCTACCTGACCAAGACGACGAAGGAACGTAACCGGATGCAGAGCAACTTCAGTACGCTGTGCCGGGGACATATCATCCCGAAGGAGCTGGACAGGGAAACCGCCGGGAAGTTCATGGAAGCCGCCGAACAGTTCGAGCGCATCATGAACGACAGCGGCTTTGTGAGGCTGCGCCGCCTCTCCACCGACGAGATTGTCGGGACGGAGAAGTCCGCCGGGCTGATAGAGCGTTACTTCTCGCTCATGCCCGAAGGCGACACGACCTTGCAGGACATCGACCTCTCGGCAAAAGAAATGCGTATCGGTGACAACCGCCTGTGCCTGCACACCCTCTCCGACGCGGAGGATATGCCAGGAAAGGTGGCTACCGACATCCGCTACGAGAAACTCTCCACCGACCGCTCGGACTGTCGCCTCTCCTTCGCCTCCCCCGTGGGGCTGCTGCTTTCCTGCAACCACATCTATAACCAGTATGTGATTATCGACAACAGCGAGGAAAATTTGCAGAAGTTCGAGAAGTCCGCAAGGAATATGCAGTCGCTATCCCGATACAGCCGGAGCAACAGCATCAACCGCGAGTGGATAGACCAGTACCTGAACGAAGCCCATTCCTACGGGCTGACCTCGGTACGGGCGCACTTCAACGTCATGGCGTGGAGCGATGACGCGGAGGAACTGAAGCATATCAAGAACGATGTGGGCAGCCAGCTGGCAAGCATGGAGTGCGTGCCGCACCACAATACCATCGACTGCCCGACGCTCTACTGGGCGGCGATGCCCGGCAACGCGGCGGACTTCCCGGCGGAAGAGAGTTTCCATACATTCATCGAGCAGGCGGTGTGCCTCTTCACGGAGGAAACCAACTACCGCAGTTCGCTCTCGCCCTTCGGCATCAAGATGGTGGACAGGCTTACGGGAAAACCGTTGCACCTCGACATCAGCGACCTGCCGATGAAGCGGGGTATCACGACCAACCGCAACAAGTTCGTGTTGGGTCCTTCGGGCAGCGGCAAATCCTTTTTTATGAACCACCTCGTGAGGCAATACTACGAGCAGGGTACGCACGTGGTGCTGGTGGACACGGGAAACTCCTATCAGGGCTTGTGCGAGATGATCCGGTGCAAGACAAACGGGGCGGACGGCGTGTACTTCACCTACACGGAGGAGAAACCGATTTCGTTCAACCCGTTCTACACCGATGATTACGTGTTCGACGTGGAGAAAAAGGACAGCATCAAGACATTGCTGCTGACGCTCTGGAAGTCGGAGGACGACAAAGTGACGAAGACGGAGAGCGGCGAACTGGGCAGTGCGGTGAACGCCTATATCGAGCGTATCAGGGCTGACCGGAGCATCGTCCCCTCGTTCAACACCTTCTACGAGTATATGCGCGACGACTACCGCCGCGAACTGGCGGAACGTGAGATAAAGGTGGAGAAGTCCGACTTCAACATCGACAATATGCTCACCACCATGCGGCAGTATTACCGGGACGGACGCTACGACTTCCTGCTCAACTCCACGGAGAACATCGACCTGCTCGGCAAGCGGTTCATCGTCTTCGAGATTGACAGTATAAAGGAAAATCGCGAGCTTTTCCCTGTGGTGACCATCATCATCATGGAAGCCTTCATCAACAAGATGCGCCGATTGAAAGGCGTAAGGAAACAGTTGATAGTGGAAGAGGCTTGGAAGGCTCTATCTTCGGCGAACATGGCTGAGTACCTGCGCTATATGTACAAGACCGTGCGCAAGTATTACGGGGAGGCAATCGTGGTGACGCAGGAGGTGGACGACATCATTTCCTCGCCCGTCGTCAAGGAGAGCATCATCAACAACTCCGACTGCAAGATACTCCTTGACCAGCGGAAGTACATGAACAAGTTTGATGCCATACAGTCCCTGTTGGGTCTGACGGAGAAAGAGAAGTCGCAGATACTCTCCATCAACATGGCGAACAACCCGTCAAGGCTCTACAAGGAAGTGTGGATAGGACTGGGCGGCACGCAGTCGGCAGTCTATGCCACCGAAGTTAGTGCTGAAGAGTATCTGGCGTACACCACCGAAGAAACGGAAAAAGTAGAGGTTTACCGTCTGGCGGAACAGTTGGGCGGCGACATTGAAGCCGTCATCCGGCAGCTTGCCGAAAGGCGGAGAAAAAAGGAATAAATAGAAACAGATTCATCAACTAAAAAAGAAAATGCGTATGAGTATATCAAGAACGAAAATGCTGCAAGTCAGCAAGTGTTTAATCGGGCTGGCGGTCATGGTGCTGCAATCCTGCGACATAACGGACAACCGACGCGACCTGCTTTGCGGAAACTGGGAGAGTGTGGAGGGCAAGCCCGACGTGCTTATCTACAAGGAGGGCGAAGCCTATAAGGTGACGGTGTTCAAGCGTAGCGGGCTGCGCCGCAAACTGAAGCCGGAAACCTATCTCTTGCAGGAAGAGAACGGCAACCTGTTCATGAACACCGGCTTCCGTATCGACGTGTCCTACAACGAAGCAACGGACATCCTGACCTTCTCGCCCAACGGGGACTATGTGCGCGTGAACCCGAAACCGGACCATCCGATAGGCAAGCAATAAATAATGAAATCCACTAAAATCCAAAGTAACATGAGAACAAGAATAACACTTATTATCTGCCTGTGCCTGTTTGCAGTCGGCAGGGCAAGCGCACAGTGGGCGGTGATAGACCCGTCCAACATCGCGCAGAGCATCGTGAACACCTCGAAGAACGTGGTACACACTTCCACGACCGCCCAGAATATGATAAAAAATTTTCAAGAGACGGTGAAGATTTACGAGCAGGGCAAGAAGTATTACGACGCGCTCAAATCCGTGAACAATCTGGTAAAGGACGCCCGGAAGGTGCAGCAGACCATCCTGATGGTGGGTGACATCACCGACACCTATGTGACCAGCTTCCAGAAGATGATGCGTGACGACAACTTCACGGTGGAGGAACTGGGAGCCATCGCCTTTGGCTACACCAAGCTGTTGGAGGAATCCAACGACGTGCTGACGGAACTGAAGAACGTGGTGAACATCACCACGCTCTCCATGACGGACAAGGAGCGCATGGATGTGGTGGAACGCTGTTACTCCAAGATGAAGCGTTACCGCAACCTCGTGAGCTACTACACCAACAAGAACATCAGCGTGAGCTACCTGCGGGCAAAAAAGAAGAACGACCTCGACCGCATCATGGGGCTGTACGGGAACATGAACGAAAGATACTGGTAGCCTATGAATTTCGACAACCTTCACCAGATTCTGCGCTCGCTCTATGAGCAGATGATGCCGCTATGCGGGGACATGGCGGGTGTGGCGAAAGGCATTGCCGGGCTGGGCGCGCTGTTCTACGTCGCCTACCGGGTGTGGCAGTCGCTGGCGAGAGCCGAACCGATAGACGTGTTCCCTATGCTCCGCCCCTTTGCGATAGGCTTGTGCATCATGTTCTTTCCGACGGTGGTATTAGGTACGATAAACAGCATCATGTCGCCCGTCGTGCAGGGTACGGCAAAGATGCTGGAGGCGGAAACGCTGGACATGAACCGATACCGTGAGCAGAAGGATAAACTGGAATACGAGGCGATGATGCGTAATCCCGAAACCGCCTACCTCGTGTCGAACGAGGAGTTTGACAAACAGTTGGAGGAACTGGGCTGGTCGCCCGGCGACATGGTGACGATGGCGGGGATGTATATCGAGCGCGGGATGTACAACATGAAGAAGGGCATCCGCGACTTCTTCCGCGAGATATTGGAACTGATGTTCCAAGCCGCCGCACTCGTGATAGACACCATCCGCACGTTCTTCCTCGTGGTGCTGGCGATACTCGGTCCGATAGCCTTCGCCATATCGGTATGGGACGGCTTCCAAAGCACGCTCACGCAATGGAT
Organism: Parabacteroides sp. AF27-14; assembly: GCF_003635425.1. NCBI lineage: Bacteria > Pseudomonadati > Bacteroidota > Bacteroidia > Bacteroidales > Tannerellaceae > Parabacteroides > Parabacteroides sp. AF27-14. Next base: position 103,954 of record NZ_QTLZ01000015.1, on the reverse strand, counting down.
ATGCCGCTACATACAGGTCTATCTGTGGCTGCCCGTGTCGGATATGTTCAGCACCATACTGGCGAAAATCCAAGTGCTGATGCTGCAAAGCGACATCGAACGGATGCAGGCTGACCCGAACTTTTCGCTGGATTCGAGCGACGGGGTGTATATCGTCTTCATGATAATCGGCATCATCGGTTACTTCACCATCCCGACGGTGGCAGGCTGGATTATCCAAGCCGGAGGCATGGGAAGCTACGGTCGCAACGTGAACCAGACGGCAGGACGAGCCGGAAGCATGGCGGGCAGCGTGGCGGGTGCAGCCGCAGGAAACGTGGTCGGACGTGCCGGGAAACTGCTGAAATAATCAACTGACAATTAAAAACGAATAAACAACAATGGAATTTAAGTCACTCAAAAACATCGAATCATCGTTCAGGCAGATACGCCTGTTCGGTATCGTCTTCCTCTCGCTGTGCGCCGTGATAACGGTATGGAGCGTGTGGAGTTCCTACCGCTTCGCTGAGCGACAACGGGAAAAGATTTACGTGCTGGACAACGGCAAGTCGCTGATGCTGGCTCTCTCGCAGGACTTGTCGCAGAACCGTCCGGCGGAGGCAAGGGAACACGTGCGCCGCTTCCACGAGCTGTTCTTCACGCTCTCGCCCGAAAAGAGCGCGATAGAGCATAATGTGAAACGCGCCCTGCTATTAGCGGACAAAAGCGTGTACAACTACTATTCGGACTTCGCCGAGAAGGGGTACTACAACCGTATCATCGCCGGGAATATCAACCAAGTGCTGAAGGTGGACAGCGTGGTATGCGATTTCAACGGCTATCCCTACCGTGCCGTGACCTACGCCACGCAGAAGATCATCAGACAAAGCAACGTCACCGAGCGCAGCCTCGTGACGACGTGCCGCCTCTTGAACTCGTCCCGTTCGGACGACAATCCCAACGGTTTCACCATCGAGGGATTCACCATCATCGAGAACAAGGATTTACAAACCATCAAAAGGTAACGGACATGAAGAAAATCAGGAAATCATTTTGGCGTGCGTACTGGAAACTCCACGACAAAAAGAAAATGCTGGTGGCAAGGCTCAAAGGCTATCTGGACGGTTTGCCTCCGAAGACACGCAAACGCATCGTGCTGACGATGCTCGCCGCCTTCACGGTGCTTGCCCTCTACACCTTCGGAAAAGCCGTCTATGACATCGGCAGGAATGACGGCAGCCGTATGGTGACAGACCATGCCGGACAAGTGGAACTGTCCGTAAAGCCGGACAACAATCATAATGTAATACCTTATTTATATGGAACAGACGAAGAATGAACCTAAAAACGAGAACAAGGCGGCTCCCGACAACGGGAAACCGAAGAACCAACGCCAAGCCGAGAGCCATCAAGCCTGCTTGAATGGCCAAGGCGCGAAGGAGGAAGGCAAAGCCAAGGAGCGCAAGCCGCTGACCGAAGCCCAAAGGCTGAAACGTCAGAAAATGATAGTGTTGCCCGCTATGGTGCTGGTATTCATCGGGGCGATGTGGCTGATATTCGCCCCGTCTTCCGACAAGGAGCAGCAACCGGGGACGGGAGGTTACAACATCGAAATGCCCGACGCGGACAAGACGAACCGCCAGATCATCGGCGACAAGGCGAAAGCCTACGAGCAGGGGGCGATGGAAGAACGGCAGGAGAACCGCAGCCGTGCCATGCAGGAACTGGGCGATATGTTCGACCGCGAGGTGGCGGAAACGGACGGCGGCAGGGACTTCGACCTTGCTAATCCCGGAAATGCGGAAGAAGCAACATCAACATCATCCGCTCCGAAAACCATCCAATCATCCGCAGCCGCCTACCGCGACCTCAATGCCACGCTCGGCAACTTCTACGAGCAGCCGAAGAACGACAACGCGGAAATGGATGAACTGTTGGAGCGCATCGCCTCGCTGGAATCGAAACTGGAGAGCGAGAAAGACAAGGCGTCCGCTATGGATGACCAAGTGGCACTCATGGAGAAGTCTTACGAGTTGGCGGCGAAGTACATGGGCGGACAGAACGGCACACAGCCACCTGTCGGACAGGCGGCTGAGCCTTACCCCGTGCAGAAAGCCGGAAAGAACACGGCTGCACCTGTCAGGCAGGTGACGCATCAGGTGGTATCCTCGCTCTCACAGCCGATGAGCAACGCCGAGTTTGTCGCCTCATTCTCGCAGGAGCGTAACCGCAGTTTCAATACGGCGGTGGGCGTCACGACCGTATCAGACAAGAACACCATATCGGCGTGTGTCTATGGGGCGCAGAGCGTGACCGACGGGCAAGCTGTCAAACTCCGGCTGCTGGAGCCGATGGAGGTAGCGGACAAAATCATCCCCCGCAATGCGGTGGTGGTAGGCACAGCAAAGATTCAGGGCGAACGGCTTGACATAGGAATCACGTCGTTGGAATATGACGGCACTATCATTCCGGTGGAGCTGGCGGTGTATGACACGGACGGGCAACCCGGTATCTTTATTCCCAACTCGATGGAAATGAATGCCGTCAGGGAGGTTGCCGCCAACATGGGCGGCTCGCTGGGCAGCAGCATCAATATCTCCACCAACGCAGGGGCGCAGCTTGCCTCCGATTTGGGCAAGGGGCTGATACAAGGCACAAGCCAGTATATCGCCAAGAAGATGCGTACCGTCAAGGTGCATCTGAAAGCCGGGTATAAGGTAATGCTCTATCAGGACAGGAATTGAAAACAGAAAAAGTAACAACAATCCAATTTTTATTTACCACTAAAATCCAAAGTAATGAGAAAAGTAATCATCATGTTTGCCCTCGCTATGGGCATCGTAACTGCCAACGCGCAGGAGAACGTAACCGTTGGAAAGGACAACGGAAGTGAACCGACGAACGAAGCGAGAGCAGAGACAAGCTCGCTTGACTATGCCTCGCAAGGAGGAGGAAGGCAAAGCCAACAACCGACCTTGACAAAGGAGGTCTATCCGTAGAAGGAGGCGGACGGCGACCTGTATCACGGGCTGACAAAGAAGCTGACCTTTGACCGCATGGTCCCTCCGCACGGCTTGGAAGTGACCTACGACAAGACCGTCCACGTCATTTTCCCCTCGGAGGTTCGTTACGTCGATTTAGGTTCGCCCGACCTGATTGCGGGCAAAGCCGACGGAGCGGAGAACGTCATCCGCGTGAAGGCTACCGTGAGGAACTTCCCGAACGAAACCAATATGTCCGTGATAACAGAGGACGGGAGTTTCTATACCTTCAGTGCGCCCATAATAGGGGCTTGATAATAATCACTTTGGCAAGTGATTAGGTTAGTATTCCAATTTATAAACCTATCCCAGACCGACTTATCCGAATGGGAAACCAAACGGGGAGTGAAGCATGTCGGTAACGCGATAAGTCAGTTAATTGCTAAACTGCGACTGAATTGCTATGGGAAAAGACAGGCACGAGGATGAAACCTGATTGGTTGAACAATAGTCCTATGACTAATGTAGAGGTGGCAACGGAAAGCAGTTATATACGTTGCCTCGCAGTACCCACGCTTATTGAACGGAGTGATGGGCAAGGAATTTACTGCGACATATCCGTCAGAGAACAGAAAGGGATGTACGTTGCATCCGACAGTCTGTCAAGCCAAGTTATCAAGTCCACTAAATGGGGATTGCCTACACGGAGATGCCGAAAGGCTATGAGCACAGGCTCTGAAAACTCCGCATGGCAACGGAGTTCCCGTAGTAGTCTGAGCGTGGGAAAGCCACGTACATGGCGAAGGGGAACAGCTCGGTAATTTTAATATTGTCAAACGATAACGTGTGAGACGTATGAGAAATCCAGAGACCATATTAAACAGTTTATCTGCACATAGCAAAGATGTGCATTACAAGTACGAAAGGTTGTACCGCATCCTATTCAATGAACAGATGTTTTATGTAGCCTACCAGAGCATTTATGCGAAACCGGGCAACATGACACCCGGCTCAGACGGTAAGACCATTGACGGAATGAGCGTTGATAGAATAGGACATCTGATAGCTGCGCTAAAGGATGAAAGTTACATGCCAACGCCTGCCCGAAGAGTCTATATCCCTAAAAAGAATGGGAAGAAAAGACCATTGGGCATCCCATCAATCGAAGACAAGATGGTGCAAGAGGTCGTCAGACTTATTCTTGAAGCTGTCTATGAGGGACATTTTGAGAATTCCTCGCATGGATTCAGACCAAGAAGAAGCTGTCATACGGCTTTGCGTTCCATCCAAACTCTTTTCACTGGTGCGAACTGGTTCATCGAAGGTGACATCAAAGGATTCTTCGACAACATCGACCACCATATTCTGATTGAAACTCTTCGTGAGCGCATATCAGATGAAAGATTTCTTCGACTGATATGGAAATTCCTAAAGGCTGGATATATCGAAGATTTTACATTTCACAAGACGTATTCGGGAACTCCCCAAGGAGGGATAATAAGCCCTATCTTGGCAAATATCTACCTTGATAAGTTCGATAAATACATGCGTGAATATGCGGAATCATTCGACAAGGGCAAGAAAAAGCGGGAAAACCCACTCCACGCAAGTTACAGCCGAAAGGCTGTAAGATTACGCAAGACTATCCGAAACGCCACTGATGAGGATACGAAACGTGAATTGCTGACACAACTGAAAGAGGTGGAAGCTAAGACACGGAGAGTGCCGGCATCTATGGCAATGGATAGTAATTACAAGAGACTTAAATATATCAGATATGCCGATGACTTTCTAATCGGTGTAATTGGTAGTAAAGCAGACTGTGCGAAAATGAAAGAGAACTTTACAATATTCATGAGAGACAAACTAAAGCTTGAACTCTCCGAAGAAAAGACCCTTATCACAAATGCGCAGGATTCAGCAAAGTTTCTTGGGTATGAAATCTCTGTCAGAAAATCCGAAGCCATGAAGCGAAACAAGCTGGGATGGCTGAAGAGACCGTTCAGCGGACGCATAATACTGGCTCTGCCTATCGCCTCCGTCCAAAAGAAATTATTGGAACTGAAAGCAATGGAGCTTAGGGTAATCAATGGAAAGGAAATCTGGTATGCCATGCCACGCAATTACCTGACCAAAGAAGACCCAGCCACAATCTGCGCACGCTATACAACTGAAATCAGAGGTTTGTACCAATATTATAGGATTGCGGACAACATCTCTTTTGCAGGAAGTAAATTCGGTTACATAATGCGATATAGTTTCTGCAAAACTTTGGCAAAGAAACTAAATTCATCAACTGCCAAGGTTATACGAAAGTACAGAAGAGACCATGACCTGGCGATACCTTATCAAGCAAAGAAAGGAGAAACCAAGTTCCGAATACTCTATAATGACGGCTTTGCAAGGCAAGAGCCGGACAAAGACGCAACCTGCGATAATCTACCTAACACGTTTGTACTTCCTTTCCCCACTCTTGCGGAGAGACTCATGGAGCACAAATGTGAATTGTGTGGAGCAACCAATGTCAAGACCGTAATGTATCAAGTCCGTAAACTCAAAGGTATAAATACCGATACGGAGTGGCACCGACTGATGATTAAGAAATGGCGTAAGACGTTGGCAGTATGCAAACATTGTAATGCAAACATTCATGCTCATGACAAATAAACTGACATTACCAGTGGAGAGCCGTATGCAGGGAGACTTGCACGTACGGTTCGGGGGCAGGCTATGGGAAACCTACCACCGAAAGGTGGTAAGGCGCCCATCGCCGAGCCTACACGTGAAATATGCCTCCGAACCGTTGCTGCTCAATGTGGAGATGTGCGACTTCATCCATGACGGCGAGAAGGTGAACCGCCCGAACAATGCGCAGGAAATCTATCTGAAGGAACTGGGCAGCGAAAGCCCGATGCTGGTACGCCTTATCATGAAGTCCATCCACAAGCAGAACAAGCGCGAGGTGAAGCACATCGGCTGCAAGCGATTCGGTATCCAGTATCTGCTGAAAGGTATCTACACGCATAATGGTTTGCTCTATTTCCACACGGAGATAAAGAACCAGAGCAATGTGCCTTTCGATGTGGACTACATCACATGGAAAATCGTGGACAAGAAGGTGGCGAAGCGTACCGCCGTGCAGGAGCAGATCATCCTGCCGCTCCGTGCGCAGAATTACGCCACACTCGTGCCGGGCAAGAAGAGCGAGCGCACGGTGTTCACGATGGCGAAGTTCACTATCCCCGACGATAAATGCCTCGTGGTGGAACTCAACGAGAAGAACGGGGGGCGTCACCAGTCTTTCGTGATTGAGAACGAGGACTTGGTACGTGCCAATACCATCAACGAACTTCAAGTGCGCTGACCATGAGAAAGTACATCGCAATAATCATCGCGTCGCTTGCCCTGGTTACGGGGCAGGCGCACGCCCAGCGATGCCTGCCGAAGATGCAGGGCATCGAGGTCAGGGCGAACATGGCGGACCGCTTCAATCCCGGCGGCAACGACGGCGGGTACAGTTTCGGGGCGGCTCTCTCCACCTACACGAAAAAGGGGAACAAATGGGTGTTCGGCGGCGAATATCTGTTGAAGAACAACCCTTACAAGGACGGAAAGATACCCGTGGCGCAGTTCACGGTGGAGGGCGGATACGACTTCAAGATACTTTCCGATGCCCGTAAAATCGTGTTCGTCTATGCAGGTGCTTCGGCTCTTGCCGGATATGAATCGGTGAACTGGGGCGAAAAGGTACTGCATGACGGCTCCACGCTCCATGACCGGGACGCCTTCATCTACGGCGGTGCGCTGACGCTCGATGTGGAGTTTTACGTGGCAGACCGTATCGCCCTGCTCGCCAACCTCCGGGAGCGTTGCCTGTGGGGTGGCGACACGAGGAAGTTTCATACGCAGTTCGGGGTCGGAATCAAGTTCATCATCAACTGACACGGACATGGAACGGACGGAAATAGACATCATCAGACAAATGCCCATTGCGGTTTTTCTCGCACGGCTGGGGCATGAGCCTGTCAGAAGGAGCGGTAACGAGCTGTGGTATATCGCCCCGTATAGGGGCGAGCGCACGCCCTCTTTCCGTGTGAACGTGGCGAAACAGCTCTGGTACGACTTCGGTCTGGGCAAAGGTGGTGACATCTTCACGCTTGCCGGGGAGTTTATCGGAAGTGGCGACTTCATGGAACAAGTGAAGTTTATAGCGGGAACCTCTAATATGCAGATTGCAGAGTTTGACAAACCGACCTACATTCCGAAGCAGACAGAACCTGCCTTTGAGGGAGTGGAAGCCGTCCCTCTGCTTCGTTCTCCACTGACAGACTATCTGGCGGAACGGAGCATTCCTTACGTTGTCGCATCACGCTACTGCTGCCGACTGAATTACTGTGTGCGTGGCAAACGATATTTTGCCGTCGGTTTCCCGAACGTGGCGGGTGGATATGAGATCCGCAGCCGCTTCTTCAAAGGATGCGTGCCTCCGAAAGATGTGTCGCTGGTCAAGGCGGAAGGCTCTCCGGCTGACGTGTGCAGCGTTTTTGAAGGCTTCATGGACTTTCTTTCTGCTGCCACGTTCGGATTGGAAAAGGGTGAGTGCCTCGTATTGAACTCTGTTGCCAACGTGGAAAAGGCAATGAGGTATCTGGACGGCTGCGGGTGCATAGACTGTTATCTCGACCATGACGCAGCCGGACGGCGCACGTTGAAAACGCTGAAAGGACATTATGGAGAACGTGTCTATGACCGTTCCGCTCTCTATGACGGTTGCAAGGACTTGAACGAGTATCTGCAACTGACAACCAAAAAAGAACAATAACTTAAAAATCAAATGACAATGAACATACTGAACAACAAAAACAAGAGAATATCAATCTTCAAGACGTTGGCACTCTGCCTGTTCGCTGCCGTGTCGCTCACGCTCGTATCGTGTGACGACGACATGGACATACAGCAATCCTATCCCTTCACGGTGGAAACCATGCCCGTGCCGAACAAGGTGACGAAGGGGCAGACGGTTGAAATCCGCTGTGAGCTGAAAAAGACGGGCGACTTCGCCAACACCCTCTACACCATCCGGTATTTCCAGTTCGAGGGGGAAGGCACGCTGAAAATGGACAACGGAATCACGTTCCTGCCCAATGACCGCTACCTGCTTGAAAACGAGAAGTTCCGGCTGTACTACACGGCGGCGGGTGAGGAAGCGCACAACTTCATCGTGGTAGTGGAGGACAATTTCAGCAACTCCTACGAGTTGGAATTTGACTTCAACAACCGAAACGTGAAGGATGACGGGGTTATCACTGTTGTCCCCATCGGGAACTTCAAGCCCCTTACACGATGATGCGTGTATTCATGGCTATCCTCTGTTCGCTTCTGGCGGTCTGTTCCGTGTCCGCACGGAACAGACGCCATGAGGGAACGGACGGGCAGGCGGCTATCTACCGGCTGCCGCTTTTCGAGAGGGCGGTGCGATGCACGAAGTATTTTGAGGGCTGGCATTCGGAAAAACATCACCCGTATGTAGGATATGGACATCGGTTGCAGCCGGGGGAAAGGTATTCGGCACGCACCATGACGAAGCGGCAGGCGGACGCGCTTCTGCGAAAAGACCTGCGGAAGTTCTGCGCGATGTTCCAGCAGTTCGGGAAGGATTCGCTTCTGCTTGCCACGCTCGCCTACAATGTCGGTCCATATCGACTTTTGGGTAGCGGAAAGATTCCCAAAAGCACGCTGATCCGAAAGTTGGAGGCGGGCGACAGGAACATCTATCGGGAGTATATCGCTTTCTGCAACTACAAGGGGAAACGGCACGCCATGCTGCTCAAACGGAGAAAGGCGGAGTTTGCACTGTTGTATGTACCATAAATAATAAGTACCTGACAAAAGAAAATCCGATGAAGCCGCAACTTCATCGGATTTTCTAATATATTGCTGCTATCAGATAGTTTGAGATGGCAGTTCTTTTATATGAACTACATTATATTCTTTGCCTTTCTTTATGTCAGTTATCTCAAATTTTGTTCCTCTTTCAAATTCCACTTGATATTCAGGATACGGACAATCCTCTCCATGATTATATATTTTATATATTTCATAAGCTTTTGTTTGACCTTCCGGTAAAGGCTCAATTATCCATTTTATAGAATGAGCATTATCAAAATCATCTATTGATGTCGTAAAAAAGCCATTTACGGTAAAAATATCTCCAATCCTATTATTACCACGCATAAAACCATCATTGGCATATAACACAGGGTGAGTATTTTTAGGAGCTTTTCTTAATGCACTATCTAAGTTTTGGATTAAAACTTCTGTTAAGGCATTCAATTTACGCCTATTATACAGAGGTTCTTGTATGAACCGAGAACTACCAAAGCCTTCAAGGATGACGATACTTAATGCTTCTAAATCAGTCAAATTATATTCTTTATAATGTATTTTATTGACCTCTTTCAGATGTTGTATCGCTTTTATATGAGAATTCAACAACTCAACATCTCCTCCTCGTTTATATGCAGATGGATTGTGCTGATATATTGTTTCTACAATTAGTTGTAAATCTTCTATATTCATATTAATATACAAAAAAATAACAATGCAAAATTAGCCTTTTATGGCTAATTTTACATATTCAAATAAGAATTTTATCGAAGATTGGAACAAAGGTTTCTTTGCTACTTTCTTTGTCCGCCATCATGCTCACTGAAAGAAAGTAGGCGGCTTTCGCCGCCCATCGTTCAAAAACGGGTGTAAAGCCCCGTCACCATCGTGAACATTTCCTCCAGCATATCGCAATATATCCCCTCGTGCGTTTCTATGTCTTTCGTCTTGCACTCGAATGTCTTTTTGCTGAACGTCCTGCGGTAGAAGCGCATATTGTAGAGGTCTGCCCCTGCATCATAGATGATGTCAAGGCGGTTGGCACTCGTCTTGTTCCTCGCAAGGCTCATGCGTAAGCCGTTGCCCATGTCTATGAAGTCTTTGCTTCCCGTCATGGTGGCAAAGCGTCTGCCACCTATCTGCTCCAAAATTGTCTTCGCTATCATATTCGTTGTATTTTAGGCGTTATGTTGTGGCGGTGCGGACACCGCCACAACGTTCAAAATTCAGTTTTCTCGGCTATGGGTGTGCATCTTTCCAGCCACTCTTTCAGCCACTCCATGTTATACTCGCTCGTTATGACTGCCGTATGGCTGTCAATGGCAGTAAACCTGCTACTTTCATAGTTGTCTATCCACCCCTTCAGGGTATCAACTCCCCATGCTTCGGCATCATCAAACATTCCGTCCAATGCCTTGATTGGCTCGCTGAACTTGACTATCAGCGTTTGGTAGGCAACTTCGTTCATCGCTTGTCCTCCTTTCTTTCCTTTGCCGTCAGCCACTTGTCCCGTGCGGCTCGGCACTCGTCTAACGTGGGTTTCACACAAGAGAACAATTCCCCGTCCGTGTGGCGGTAGTCGTATTGCATAAGTGTCCGCTTACGTCTGCCGATACCCGTTTGGGACTTCTCGTATTTCTCTGTCCCTGCTTGCGTGCAGGTGCTTACTCCGTTGATGGTCATCCGTGTACTCATAATCGTTATTTTTAGATGGTTAGAAATGTACTGACAACACTCTGTTCTGCATCACTATTTCGGGGTTACTCGTATAGCGTTGGTGCAGGTAGAAATGATGTGAGCCGAAGCCGTAATAAAAGAACTTGTCAAGTTCGTGTTTCTCGGCAAAGTCCTTGACGCTCGCCCTTAATTGCTCCTCACTCTGACAAAGAGTGAGGAGGTTCATAAATTCAAGGAACATCGTGGGGATTTTATCATCCCATAGGAAAACCATGCTTTCAAATCTTACTTCCATAATGTTAGTTGTTAGATGTCGATATTATGCCGCTTTCATCCGCTGGCGGATAAGGTTGGCGTTCTTGTTCACAAGGGCGATGATGCGGTCGTGGTATTCGGAGTTCTCGTTGCATACGCCACGACACTGCACCACCTCAAAAGTTTTTAGTGACACCTCTATCGTTTCAATTCGTTTTCCGTCAATGGTGGCGGATAGGATAAGGGAGTCTTTTCGTTTGTGGTAACCGCCCACACAATGGTGCATCGTCCTTCCTTCCTCTGCCATTTCTTCCACGCTCTCTATGACTTTGACGCAAATAAGGCTGTCGGTAAAGGCAAGTCCGAAGAATATGCCCTTAGCTTTCAGATATTGTTTCTCGTCCTCAATCGCTTTCCTGCGTTGCTGTTCAGTCCACTCATGTTTCCTTTGCAGGTTGCGCTTTGCCACCAACTTGTCGTGTTCAACTTTGAGGTCGGCAGGGCAAACGTATTTCGGGCTGTTTGTGTCCTTGCCGAAATGACGCAGGAGGTCTATGGTGTCACGCCACATTGAGCCGTCCTCAATGGTATAGCCGTTGCGGATACATATCTTGATTGAAGCCCAATACTCTCCAATATTGAAAGAGTGGTACAGATAGTAGCGCAACATGGGATATTGCCCTGCCTTCAACAGCGTTTCCGCACGGCTGTCCGACAATAATGCCGGTATTAGTTTGGTGGGTACAATGTCGTGGAAATTGCCGTTAAAGCCGTTTCTGCGGAGCGTCGGCAACACCTTATATCTTGGATATATCGGGGAATATGAGATATGGCGGTACGCTTCATTGTCATTGCGGATAGCAAAAGGAGAAGCGAATGAGAACGTGTCGATGTAGCATCCCAATGTGCGTGGAATGGCAACAACAGCCTTACGCCCTTGTTCATTCCACCAATACTGCCCGATTTCAAGGGCATAGGACTTGGCATTAACCCCTTTCTCCATACCCACGACAAGCAAGAACATTCGTAGCACTTGGTATTCTCCGCTTGTGGTAAGGGTTGTGAAATACTGCTTTTGTCTTACCTTGCGCTGATAGGTGAGGCAGACTTTCAAACTTGCTCCACATTCGGGACACGTACAATGCTCGGTCTGCTCCGTCATTACCCAACTATGACCGCAATCCATACAAGTGGTACGACCTTTCGGCAAGCGGTGTGCATAATGCTCCACGCAATTACGGAATGCCCAATTTATCTGTATCGGGGTTATCGGGCGTAGTTTCTTGCTTTGGGCAAGAACTGCTTTTTCAAATTTGTTTCTCGGTTTCATAAGCCAAAATCAAATAATGAGGGTTGAACTTGGGTTTCTGTTTTCGCCTTTGTCGGCTTGGTGCGGTTCTGCAACTTGCGGAGTTCCTCGTCTTGGTATCTGCGGACTGCCTGCTGACGTGCTTCTGCTTTTTCCTCTGCCGTGAGTTCCACAATGTGGTTCACCGCCACTTGGCATTGGATAGGCTTGCCCACCTCAATCTCGTTCTCGTCATAGTAGTGTACTGCTTGTCCGTATATCTCTCCGTCCGTGAAGCCGTTACAACCGCTTTTCTGCACATAGTTCAGAATGTAGGTAACGCAATCGTCAATGTTCTTGGCTGGATTGCGGTAGTTCTTCGCAAAGAGCGTGTCTTCCTCCGCACGTTGTTCCAAATACATCTGTATCGTTCTCTTGAAATGGTCTGTTCCTTTCATATCGCTGTCGTTTTTATGAGTTGTCAAATAGTATGTTTCAAAATCTCCCTCCAATAAATCGGCTCAACCTCGCTCAATAGGAAGTCTATAAAGTCCTTCCGTGCGTCCTTGTTCAGTTCGTGGTAGAGTCCACGGAACACGGACATATTGCCGTTGAGGTATGTTTCCACCATGTACTCGAAGATGTTGCCCACCTCGTAGTATCTGCATTGTTGCTCCACTGTCTTGCTTCTTCTCTTTGCCATGTCGGTAGGGATTAAAGGGTGAATAACCAAAGAATGAAGCCGAAGAACAGGATAACGGAAAGAATAGCCACGATTACCCCTATTGCCACTCGGAACACTCCGTTTATTATCTCTCTGACGATGTACCAAAGGATGCCGGACACCCAAAAGGCGGTGCGCATGATTAGGGTGCATATCGCAAGCCCTATGTATTGCGCCATTTGTCTGAAATTTACCGTTGCTGTCATAGCCGTATCATTTGTTAAGTTCCACGATGCTGTCTATCCTGCCGTATAGGAAACTGCGGAGTGCGGTCTTGTCGGTAGCCTTGTATTCCGCCCAATGTCCATACTGCTTTACAATGTAGGTTCGGAGAATGTCGGAAAAGTCAAACATCCAACCTTGCAAGGGTACTGCGCTCTTGAAATAGGTGTTGCTGTTCACGTTGCGTGTAAGCCAATCCTTTTCCTCTCGGCTCAATTTCTCACCATTGTTCAGTTTGGTGCGAAGTCCGTACACCTTGCTGCCTTGCAGGTTCTCCAAACTTGGTACTTCCCATGCCACGAATTTTGTTGCTATTGCCGTTCTCATATCCGTTTTGTTTTTGATTTTTTGTTTTTTAATGCGGATTCAAGAGCTGAGGGAGTTGAGTTTCAAACTATCTTATCTGCTTCTCGTTTATCCGACATTTTTTTTAATGCGTCTTTCTGTCGCATCGGTCGTTTTCGTTTCGGGTGCTTAAAAAGGTAGGGATTAGGGAATGCAAGGTTTTTCGGAAAAATACTACCCGAAAGGCTGGAGATTTTTCCAGAAAACAGGAGGCTTGACCTTGCTTTCCCGTACAATCCCGGAGTTACCTTTGCACCCAGCACGAAAATGACTGCCTGATGCGGCTCACTGAAAGGCGCGAAAATGGAGGTAAACGGAAGTGGAGGCAGATTAGACAGGAAAACTTCAAAAGAGAAATCCGTGAAAAAGACATCCCCAACAGAAAAGAACATAGCCGGTAGCGTGAAACCGAGCAAACCATCGGCAAGGAAGTATGTTTTTATCTGTTTGGCCAAACGTGTTTGGTCGGATGGATAAAATCATTCTTCCCGGTTTGTCTGCCGTGAGTGACGGCTTGTTCCATTTATGGAATGTGCGGTCATACACGGCTTTCCGCTTCCGGCTCAAAAGGACAACGAAAAAAGAAAAATCGTCAAAACCCCGTAAAAGCACCTCTTTGGCATAAGCACAAAAGAAAGGGGCCTTGTCTCATCAGTCTAAACTATTGTTTAGGCATGAGGCAAAGCCCTTTTCTCCGCTTATGCGGCAGTCGGCACACGTTCGTTCAAAATCTTTTTGGGCGATGGTGTGCTGACGGATAAAATCGCTTTTACGGAAAAACTTGTGTGAGAAGAAAAATCAGGAGATTCATTTCTAAATCTCCCGTTTTATTGTTACTTTTGCATACGAAGAGTTCTTTGAAGGTTACGCAACGCACAGAAGAATAATGCAGTAGATAACTAACTAATTCGTAACCTATTACTATTATGAGCGATTACCCAATGCTCATTTCCAATAAATTACACTCTTTTCGTAACTTCACAATACAAAACAAAGAAATTCTCAACATCCTCATCACTAATTTTTATGTTATTACTAAAATTACCGGATAGCAAACCTAGTACAGACTAAACAAACGACCATAAACCTTATATCCAGGCCATGATCATCGTTTAGCCTGCACAAACAGTAACGTTTAATAAATATAAGCGTAATTCCAAACCAAAGCATTCAAACTGGGATCCCATCGATTCCACTGACGCCCCAGCATATCATATTTAACTTGATATGCAGCCGTTTTCATATAGAATCTATTACCTGTTTGACCATCTACCGCACAACCTCGCAGTCCCCCACCAATTGAGTTCGGATCAAATCCACATTTTGGAGACTCTTTAGTTACTCCCAGGGTTCCGTCCGGAAGGGTCACCATTTTTCTAACAATATAGATATCACAAAAGTAATAACCAGTAGGAATATTTGTAGGTGATTTGTTGATAAGAACTTTTTTATTTTCTTCCACTAAGAATGTGTTATCATATCCTGTCACACTAAAAGTCTCACTCGTAGCCTTAGTCTCAATTAATGGGGATTGTTCTGATTCCATAAATTCACCCATAAGTTCAATAAACTGATTCCACGTAATTGCACCATTAGCTTCCGCACATTTCCTCAAATCTTCTTCACTCATGTTATCATAGTCAAGACCATCTCCTACGATAACCTCTTCTTGGTTAGAACAAGAAGACACAAAAAACAAAAACAAACATGATAAAATTAGAATCTTTTTCATACAAAAAACTATTTATAAATTAAACATTGAATAATCAAAGAAATTAAATATTACAAATCATCCTCACATTCAATTTTAGAAAAGAATAAAAAACTCTTCATAGATGTTGTCTCCTTCTACTCTTATTAAATAAGGTTTAAATAAAAGACCTTGCATGGAAATACAATAGCTCTGAGAAGTAGAAAGAGGTACAGACTCTTCATATACGAGCATCCCACTATCATCAACAATTTGTATAAACACATTGTCTAATGGCTTCATAAAATAGAACATGATTCCATCATTTACAATCTTCACTTCTACCGGATTAGGAGAAATAGAGCGCTCCTCTTCCTCATCACGCTCATTCTTATGCTCTCTTCCAGCCACCGTATGTGTCCATAAGCATACACAACTCAATAAAGTCAAAAATAAAAATCTTTTCATCCCATTCATTTTTTGACTGCAAAAGTATCCGATAAGGTTGGATTCGGGGCTAAAACACTGTTCGCTTTTTGTTCGCTTTTTGTTCGCAGAGTTGTATAAGGCTAAAGACCAGCGATTAATTCATCCAGTTCATTCGGGGTTCCATCCTCTCCCTTTATTTTTTTATAAAGCCGTTTACGGGATGAGGATACGGAGGGTTTGGAGCGACCCAAGATTTTTGCCATATCAGTTACCTTGACTGATATCTTTATCAAGTAACAAATCCGGAGTTCTATCAATGACATTCCCGAATATAACTGATATAGACGATTCGTAAAATTATTGTATGTCTTATCTAACTCCTTCCGTAAAGCATTCCAATCTTCTTCCCTGATTATCTGATCTGCCTCATTCGTGGAATGGAATTTCATATAGATATCCGAATGCCTTAAATCCGACTCTAACAAATCACGCTCGGTACGCCGCAACTGTATTTGTTCATTGGTCACTTGCAAAAGTTCTTTTCGCACATGAAGCAATGAATTTGTATCTTCATGGTCTTTAGATAGTAAGGTTCCCAATTCATTCAATTTCACGTTATTCGCTTCTACATATTGAAAACTTCTCTCATATTGTTCTTGCTTTTCCCGCTGAAGCGCCTCAAACTGCCTAGCCAACCGCTCTTTCTGCCGTTTCAGTCTATATATAAACAATAAGGTTATCGAAAGCCCCAATCCGAACAAGGATAATATCCGGTAAATACGAATCTGCATCCGGTCATTCTCGCCCTTTAGCCGTAAATTCTCAGTTTCCCGCTTTTGATAATTATATAAAGAGGTCATTTTACGGATTTCCTCCGAATCGGTTATCTTGCGGATGGAATCTTGCACTTGCTGGCCAAGACGGACATAGCGAATAGCCTCCCGATAATTCAACCGACGCTCATACAAAAACGACAAGTACTCATAAATAGCGTCTCTAACATATAAATCAGGACTATCCAAGCATCTCCTTAAATAGTAGTCGGCAGAGTCCAATCTTCCCACCTCTAAATAAATATGTCCCAATGTAGAATAAGTGGGGTACATATTCCGGCCTACGGAATCTTTTAATGATTCAAACAAACATTCCAATGCCTTATCATACATTCCCAATTCCCGGTAAAGATCACCCTGCTCAGTCAATATACCGGAATATCGATGTCTATTTCCTGTTTCATTCGCTATAATTGCCGCTTTTTGAAAATAGAGAAGCGCACTGTCATTCTTATCGACCATATCATATACCCGGGCAATATCTCTCAGCACAAGAGACAAACTAGTACTATCTCCTTTCAGTAATTTATACTCAGCCGCTTTCTCATACATACGGATCGCCTCTTCATATACATTCTGATAATCATAAAGCATCCCCATCTGCGAATAGACATTGGACAATAATCGGTACTTTCTCGTATCTCCCGCCACATCCAATGCCTTTTGGAAATACTTCAACGCTTCCGGAGCATCGTTCAGATCCCGGTAGACACGTCCCATATAGTAATAAGACTCCAGTAATTTATCCCGATCGCCATATACCTCATAAAAAGCGGTGATTCGCTTGATCAGGGAATCGGAAGTATGCCGGACATACATCTTATCATTGACCTTCAAGTCGAGCAAGTCATAATACATACGCTGTTCCTCATCAAAGGACGAAAGGCTATCCCGCAATCGATCCAACAAAGGGGGGGCTTCCTCCGGATTTGTATCCGCAAGGGATTCGATCTGCGACAGGGTAGCGGGATAAGGCTTCCCCCGATGATCGCAAGCATAAAAAGCCGAGATCAAGACCGACATCAAGAGGATGTATATACGAGGCATTGGAAATCTGTTTTATCACTTAAACGCAACAAAGGTAAAAAATTAAAGTGTAATAGTTTCATTGATATTTATACAAACTTTTGAAAACCAATACGCAAAGTACGCTACGACCGGATACTTACAGGTTTTGCTTTCTACTCTTAACAGATCTGGGTACTTTTTGCTATCTATCTTAAACAAATCGTATATTTCTCATTCAATCAATCAGCGTATGGATAGCCTATTTATTAAACAAGAACGATTACTGGCACAAACGAGCACCCGTATCATAAGAATAGCGGATCTCCCCGATTCCTTCATCTTGGCTGACAATATGGAGTTCGCCTCTGGCAAGAAACTACCGTTGTGGATCGTGGGATTAACCTATTAAAAAAACACGTACGACTTTTTTTTTAAAAAAAAAGCGGTATCCAGCTTGCCGCCGGATACCGCTTTTCATTTATCTTTACCGATCAAAGAATCAGCAACGAGGCTTGATCTGCTTGAAGAAGTCATTACCCTTGTTATCTACCAAGATAAACGCGGGGAAGTTCTCTACCTCGATCTTCCAGATCGCTTCCATACCCAATTCCGGATATTCCACGCACTCGATGCTCTTGATATTGTTCTGAGCCAAGATAGCCGCAGGGCCACCGATAGATCCTAGGTAGAAACCACCGTGGTTCTTACAAGCGTCCGTAACTTGCTGGCTACGGTTACCCTTCGCCAACATGATCATGCTACCGCCATGGCTCTGGAACAAGTCAACGTATGAGTCCATACGACCCGCCGTCGTCGGGCCCATCGAGCCACAAGCCATACCTGCCGGAGTCTTAGCCGGGCCCGCGTAATAAATAGGATGATCCTTGATATATTGGGGGAGATCCTCGCCACGATCCAGACGCTCCTTCAACTTAGCGTGAGCGATATCACGGCCCACGATGATCGTTCCGTTCAATGACAAACGAGTAGATACCGGATATTTATCCAATTCCTTCAAGATATCCGCCATCGGTTGGTTCAAGTTGATCTTGACAGCGTCGCCCTCACCCGCTTGACGAAGTTCCTCCGGAATCAATTCGCCGGGATGGCTATCCAACTTCTCGATCCAGATACCTTCCTTATTGATCTTACATTTAATATTACGGTCCGCGGAGCAGCTTACACCCAAACCTACCGGGCAAGAAGCGCCGTGGCGAGGCAAACGGATGATACGGACATCGTGAGCCAAATATTTACCGCCGAATTGAGCGCCCAAGCCAATATTCTGAGCGGCGGCCAATACCTCTTTCTCCAACTCCACGTCGCGGAAAGCACGGCCACCCTCGCTACCGGTCGTAGGCAAGCTATCGTAGAAACGAGTAGAAGCCAACTTCACCGTCAATAAATTCTTCTCAGCGGAAGTACCGCCAATCACGATCGCGATATGATACGGAGGACAAGCGGCCGTACCCAACGTCTTGATCTTCTCTACGAGGAAGGGAACCAATGTACCCGGATTCAAGATCGCTTTTGTCTCTTGGTATAAATAAGTCTTATTGGCGGAACCACCTCCCTTTGTCACGCAAAGGAACTCATACTCCATGCCTTCCGTAGCCTCGATATCGATCTGGGCCGGCAAGTTACATTTCGTATTTACCTCATCGTACATATTCAGCGGAGCGTTCTGGGAGTAACGAAGGTTCTCTTCCGTATAGGTCTTGTAAACACCTAAGGAAAGCGCTTCCTCATCGCAGTAACCGGTCCAGACCTGCTGGCCCTTCTCGCCGTGGATAATAGCCGTACCGGTATCTTGGCAGAAAGGAAGTACGCCTTTAGCCGCTACCTCGGCGTTGCGAAGGAATGTCAAGGCCACGTACTTATCGTTGTCCGTAGCTTCCGGATCGCTTAGGATCTTAGCGACCTGCTCGTTGTGAGAACGGCGAAGCATGAATGATACGTCGCGGAAAGCGGCGTTAGCCATAGCGGTCAAACCTTCTTTAGCGACTTTCAAGATCGGTTTTCCTTCAAACTCAGAAACGGAAACATAATCTTTTGTAAGCAAATAATACTCTGTTGTGTCCGGTCCCTTTTGGAACATCGGCTCGTAGTGAAACGGAGGTGTTGCCATATCTTTAGAATTTAATTATATATTGGTTTTATTTAAGTTTGTCCGTACTTTTCGATTGGCAAACTTAGCGAAAAAACTTGATATATAGATCATGGGGTAAAGAAATATAGCTATATTTGCCCGATATGAAAAAGTTGACCTCTTTATACATTGTATTCCTGCTAACGATGCTAGGTTTTCAAGGAAATCTGAAAGCGCAGGTTAGCCACGGAGGCCGCCCGCTTCCGCTATCGCTCATGCGAAGTACAAACGGACAGATGTTTAAAGAAATGCCTCCGTTCGACGTCCAAGAGGAATTGCGTATCGACTCGCTGAATGAGAGCGACCTAAGAAGCGGTTTCCGTTTTGCCTATAAATTCATAACGGATTACAATCGGTACAACTCGGGCGTAACTTTCACCGGGCCGGATGGGACACGTGTATGGAGACTCGGGATCTACTCGCCCGGGGCCCTTTCCATCAACGTGCTCTTCACGGAATATGAACTGCCCGAAGGCGCCCAGCTCTTCCTATATAATGAGGACCAGACACAGATATTAGGCTCGTTCAATCACCTAAACAACTCGGAGTTAAACCTATTGCCGGTCTCTCCTATCCAAGGGGATCGCCTGATCATAGAATATCAAGAACCGGCCAACGCCTCTTTTCAAGGAAGACTGACCGTCGGGGAAGTCAACCATGGCTACCGGAGCTTGCGGGGGTTAGAACCGGGAGACAACACCTCACTGATCGGTAAAATTCCACCGTTAGCTTGCTATCAAGATGGGACAAACGATTACGCCCAATGGGGGCAAAGCGTCGTTCTCCTGATCATAGACGGAAGTGTAGGGTGCACGGGCACACTGATAAATAATACGGACAATGACGGAAAGCCTTATCTACTCACCGCCTCCCATTGCCTAAACAAGCAATTCACGATGAAAAACCCCGATTATGAGAAAATAGCCGGAAGTATCGTCTGCTTTTTCAACTTCAACAGCCCTTTCTGCGACCCGATCCTAAGGGGAACGGAAGAGATGTCTACCGCATCCACTTACTTCAAGGCGGTTAATGAAATGGCAGACATGGCCTTGTTGGAACTTACCGCCACACCTCCGGTTTATTACAGGCCTTATTACGCGGGCTGGAACGCACAAGAGGTAGGACCTGCCCCCTATACGTGCATCCAACATCCCCAATACTCGGTAAAGCGAATCAGTATATCCGATGAGGATCTGGCTCCCTTTACCTTGACAGATCCAAACATGATTTTTTACGAGAACGCTCATTTACATGTCAAGACTTGGGAAGTAGGTTATACGGCCAGCGGTTCCTCCGGATCTCCTTTATTCAATGCCGACGGAGAGATTATCGGAGCGTTATCCGGCGGGCAGTCCAGTGAGAATAGCCCGAAGAATGATTACTTCTTCTCTTTGAAGAAACCCTGGGACGCGATCGATACCCCCGAGAGACAGCTCAAATATTGGCTAAACCCGTCCGATGACGAGACCAAGGTTTGCGAGGGACTTGATCCGTATAAATCAACCCCTTGTTTCCGGTTGAGCAACATCTATGACTCCGGTAATCAAGAAAACGCCGAATGTACGCTCTATCCCGGGTCTGAAAAAGCGTATTTGTTCGGGAACAACCCCGCCAATATCACTGAATACGCGGAAGCTTACCAAGTAGCCAAAGCGGGTACCTTATACGGAGCTTATTTCGTAACACCGCCTGCCGGAGCGAATTACAAACAAATGGAAGTGGAAGTTACCGTTTACAGCGGTGACTCTAAGCCCTCTACATTATTATATACGGAAACATTCCAACCCACCTACAGCAATAAATCGATATTGGACGATACGTTTATTGAGACCGCTAAATCCCTAAATCGGTCACAGGAAAGTTATATCCATTTCTCCAAGCCCGTAAACGTTAGCGGAAAGTTCTACATCGGCTATAAGCTCAAGAGCGTCCCGGAGAACACGTATTTCTCCGCTTACAATTTGCCCAAAGGCAAAACGACCCGGAATACGGCTTGGGTTCATGATAAAAACGGCTGGAGACAAGCTACCGAATATACGCAAGCAGGTTTTAGCACCTCCTTGTTTATCGATCCCGTCATTCAATACGGTAACCCCGTCAGCAACGAAAAGCTCGAGGCGAACGAGCAGGTACTCATTCATCTCGGTCCGGAGAAAGGCATGGTACACCTTGTTTTGCCGGATGGAATAGAGAAAGCGACTTATACATTGCACTCGGCACAAGGAAAAGTGTCGGAAAACGGAGAGATCACGGACAGGCAAGCTACACTCCATTTCCTAAAATTAACATCTGGAGTCTACTTTCTAACCGTGCACTATGGCGAGGAGCATTATACACAAAAGATTATATTTTAATCAAAAAATATACAATAAGACTTCTGGGAAACCATCCATTGAAAAGAATGGCAAGAGGTACACAGCCATATTTTTTCAATAATTCTACCCATATTTTATGTATAAAACAAGCCTAGGATTCATTAATAAGTATTAATTAAAAAGATTTTATCGCTTCTTTGCTATCCATAACAAAAAAATACTTTAGTTTTGCACGATAATGGCTAAGGGATAATTTGGAAGTGAATATATTAACATAGTAACATTTTAAACTTACATCAAGATTATGAACAAAAAGTTTTTATTGCCATTCTTCGTATTGGCAGCCATTTTAACTCTTTCTTCTTGTTCAAACAAGTTGAAACCGTTGGCAGAACAGTACATTAAAGCAGAGCCGCAGCCGCTAGAGGCTATCGGAGGCAAAGTTCCTGTAACGATCAACGCGACTTTCCCCGCTAAATGGTTCAACAAGAAAGCTGTTGTAACTGTAACTCCGGTATTGCGTTACCAGGGTGGCGAAGCTTGGGGCACTTCTTACACTTACCAAGGTGAGAAAGTAAAAGGTAACAACCAAGTAATCCCTCAAAAAGAAGGCGCTAACGTAACTATGAAGTCTTCTTTCACTTACAAACCCGAGATGAAAAAATCAGAATTGTATTTGACTTTCGACGCGAAGATCAAAAACAAGACTGTTAAATTGCCGGACGTAAAGATCGGTGAAGGCGTTATCGCTACTTCCGAATTGGCAGACGCAGCTACCGCTACAGCAGCTATCGCAGCTGATAAATTCCAACGTATTATCAAAGAGGCTCATGACGCTAACATCATGTTCTTGATCCAACAAGCTAACCTTCGCGCTAAAGAATTGAATTCTGACGCTATCAAAGAATGGAAAGATCTTGTTAAGAACGCTGACGAGGCTCCGAACCAGAATGTAGCTATCGAGATCAGCGCTTACGCTTCTCCTGATGGTGGTTTCAAATTGAACAACACGTTGGCTGAGAATCGTGAAGGAAACACTACGAAATATTTGAACAAGGAATTGAAGAAGATGAAGGTTGACGCTCCGGTTGACGCTCGTTACACAGCTCAAGACTGGGAAGGTTTCAAGGAATTAGTTTCTGCTTCTAACTTGCAAGATAAAGACTTAGTATTGCGTGTGATCTCTATGTACCAAGATCCTGAGACAAGAGAGAAAGAAATCAAGAATATCTCCGCTGTTTACTCTGACTTGGCTGAGACTATCCTTCCGCAATTACGTCGTTCTCGTTTGACTGCTAACATCGAGATCATCGGTAAGTCTGACGACGAGATCAGCGCTTTGGCTAAGAGCAATCCTTCTGAGTTGAATATCGAGGAAATCCTTTACGCCGCTACATTGACTAACAACGACGGTGAGAAGATGGCTATCTATACAAAAGCTTCTGAATTGTATCCTAACTGCTACCGTACTTGGAACAACATCGGTATGATGGCATTCAAGGCTGGTGATTTGGCTAAGGCTGAGCAAATGTTCAACAAGTCTAACTCTATTAAGAATAACGCTTCCGCTAACATGAACTTAGGTTTGATCGCGTTAACTAAGGGTGACCAAGCTAAGGCTCAACAATTGTTCGGTAACGCTGCCGGCGTAAACGAATTGAGCGAGGCTCTTGGCGTTCTTTACTTAGAGCAAGGCGAATATGCTAAGGCTGTTAACTCTTTCGGTTCTGTTAAGACTAACAACGCTGCTTTGGCTCAGATCTTGGTTAAGGATTACAGCAAGGCTTCTCAGACTTTGAACGGTGTCGCTAATCCTGACGCTGTAACTTCTTATTTGAAGGCTGTTGTTGCCGCTCGTACGAACGACGCTAACGGTGTTATCAACAACTTGAAGGCTGCTATCGCCGCTGATAAGAACATGGCTAAGGAAGCTGCTATCGACTTAGAGTTCGCTAAATACGCGACTAACTCTGACTTCGCAGCTTTAGTAAAATAATTAGAAAATATTCTTTCTAAATAAGAAAAAGACCTCATCCTTTTGGATGGGGTCTTTTTTTATATCCCACCATCCAATCCTACATTTGATAAAAACGTAACAGGTTGAAATAAATACTGATTATCAATGATTTTTCATGAAATAAATTCGTAGATTTGCAAAATCTAACAAAGTTGTTGTAAATATTAATCAAATAGGGTAAAGAAATTATGAGATCACAAATCAGGAAACAAATGGTGTGGGTATTTTGTCTGCTCTTTCTAATGGGGTCATGCGTTAAACATGACATTTTTCAAGGAGAAGACCCCACGGTAGATCCGAAAGAACCTACCAAAGAAGAAGAAGATTACATAGCCCAGTTCGAGAATTTCGAGAACATACAGGTTAACATATCTTCTCAGCATGAAGGGACCCTATATTCTATTTATTATGAATATCCTTATGAGGAAGGCTCTTTAGTCAAAGATCCTTATTTAATTGGTAAAACTCCGATCCATATGGCTCTGGAAGTACCTACACACGTAAAGAAACTCTATATCCTAAGAGGGGATGGGGAACTTATCGAGAGTGATGTAAAGGACATCACGATCGGCAGCGATACCAAAAGTAGTTTACGGGCTACAAGTGCGATCAGTGATGAAGTCCTTCATTTGATCAATAACAAATACTTTCCAGAAAAAGCATACAATGTAAAAAGCGAGGATTTATATAGATGCTCTGATCTAAAAATCACGGAAACCGTTTTTACCAGTAGCTTTGAGAAAGCGGATATTTGGCTGACCTATATAAGCGATGGAGGAATGTCCAAAGACAATATGTATGGTAAAATTTGGTTCTATACATATCCCTTCGAGAAGATGGAGAATCTCACTTTAGACGACTGCACCTTCTATGGAAAGACTAATGGCACCATCCAAGTCATTGACTTCAATATGATCAACCAAGGCGAGAATTATATCTTTTACTCCAAAGAGGAACAGCCAAAGGCTAAGACAGAAGAATATACCCGAATCCCCCTAGGAAGATTCGACAAGGGGCTTAACGTCGGTTTCGTATATCGAGGCACAGACCGTCCACAATTCTCCACCCCGGCATTAAATGGGCCGGATAACAATAAAGTGCCAGACAATGGGGCATTCTCCCATAATTATATAGGCCATACCTTAAAATACGGCAATTCTTCTTTCAAAATAGAGAAAAACGTAGCAAACGGATTCATCCACCACATTCAAGAAGGTGATTTTGAAGGAAATATATTGGGAATGGAAAATCGCTGCCCAAACTATAGGGCCTACGACGGAGACTACAACGATATGCTTTGTCTAATCGAAAGTAATCCCGTTGCCATCGAGCCGGCAGAGCCGGTAACCCCTCCCGTCATAGAATCGCAAACGAACAAGAAAGGATTCCTCTTGTTCGAAGATAATTATCCAAACCAAGGCGATTTCGATTTCAATGACGCTGTCATATATTATAGCATCACAGCATATACCGATAAGAGTACCGCAGATGTTTATGCCCAGTTACTGGCTAAAGGCTGTACATTCCACAACCAATTTGGATTTAAGGACGCCAATGGACTAACTCCCTTTTTCTCCGATGTCAATGGATATGTCAATGTGAGAAAATTCGACAAGGAACCGGAAAGTGGGATTACAAAGACATTAACATATAGCTCAACTCAACTGATCATGCCTTACATTGATAACGGGAAGGGACCGGTAAGTAAAAACGTAAAGAATACGGATCTATACCCATATGTGTTGGATATCCCTTATTCGGAAAATAAACCTTTCCATTGGTGTATAGAGAATAAGAGTATTGACGATGCCTATAATTTTGATCAGGATTACCGCAAAGCGCACGGAGATTGGTATGAGACTCCTAAAGATGAATCGCTTGTAATAAAATTCACGACTTCGGATGAAGAGAAGAAAGATCCGGAAAATAAAGAATGAAGTTACGCGAACCCATTGAAGGATCTCTAAAATCCTATAACACATAAAAACGGCGGCCTTTTTAAAAGGTCGCCGTTTTTTATATTTATTCAATAGAAGAATTTATCTACCTTGGCGCTTACGCTCTGTCTCATCCAAAATGATCTTACGCATACGCATATTATTCGGGGTGATCTCTACGTACTCATCGCCCTTGATGTACTCAAGCGCATCCTCTAGGCTGAATACGACAGGAGGAGCCAAGGAAACCTTGTCGTCCGAACCAGAGGCACGCATATTCGTCAACTTCTTGGATTTGGTGACATTTACCACCAAGTCATTGTCTTTGGTATGCTCTCCGACCACCTGTCCAGCGTAAACCTCCTCGCCCGGGGCGATGAAGAAACGCCCGCGGGATTGCAAGTTATTCAGGGCATAAGCGAAAGCCTGACCTGTCTCCATAGCGATAATCGAACCATTCATACGTCGTTCAATATCACCCTTCCACGGTTGATATTCCAAGAAACGGTGTGCCATGATAGCCTCACCGGCAGAGGCGGTCAATACGGCGTTGTTCAAACCGATAATACCACGGGAAGGAATCGTGAACTCCAAGTGCATACGACCATTCTTGCTTTCCATCATGGTCATCTCGCCCTTACGCTTCGTTACCATATCGATAATACGGCTAGAGCATTCCTCCGGAAGATTCACCGTCAATTGCTCTACCGGCTCACATTTCTCACCATCGATCTCCTTGATGATAACTTGAGGCTGACCTACCTGCAACTCGTATCCCTCACGACGCATCGTCTCGATCAATACAGACAAGTGAAGCACACCACGACCATATACCAACCAAGAATCAGCGGAATCAGTAGGAACTACGCGTAAAGCCAAGTTCTTATCCAATTCTTTCTGCAAACGGTCAAAAATATGACGGGAAGTAACAAACTTACCATCCTTACCAAAGAACGGAGAATTGTTGATCGTGAAAAGCATAGACATCGTAGGCTCGTCGATAGCGATCGTTGGCAATGGCTCCGGCTCGTTCACGTCGGCGATTGTCTCACCGATCTCGAAACCATCGATACCGATAATAGCGCAAATATCCCCGGACTGCACGGAATCAACTTTCGTACGTCCCAAGCCCTCAAATACATCCACTTCCTTGATCCTCGATTTCACCATACTACCATCACGCTTACAAAGCATGACATCTTGGCCCTCTTTCAACTCGCCACGGTGTACACGTCCTACGGCGATACGACCTACATACTTAGAATAATCCAAAGAAGTAATCAACATCTGCGGAGTACCCTCCAACATCTTTGGTTCGGGGATATACTTGATGATCGCATCAAGCACAGCCGTGATATCCTCTTTCGGCTCCTTCCAATCCTCGGACATCCAGCCCTGCTTGGCGGAACCATAAATAGTAGGGAAGTCAAGCTGCTCCTCGGTAGCATCCAGACTAAACATCAAGTCGAATACCATTTCCTGCACTTCCGACGGGCGGCAATTCGGCTTATCCACCTTATTAATTACCACGATCGGCTTCAAACCCAATTGAATCGCTTTTTGCAAAACAAAACGAGTCTGCGGCATAGGCCCCTCAAAGGCGTCTACCAATAGCAAACAACCATCCGCCATATTCAAGACACGCTCCACCTCGCCACCAAAGTCGGCGTGGCCCGGAGTGTCAATAATATTGATCTTATATCCCTTATAATTGATAGACACGTTCTTGGCAAGAATCGTGATACCTCGTTCCCGTTCCAGATCATTGTTATCCATGAACTGATCCGGTTCTGCCTGTCCTTCACGGAAAAGCTTACCGGCTAATAACATCTTATCCACGAGCGTCGTTTTGCCGTGGTCTACGTGCGCGATAATCGCAATGTTTCTGATCTTTTGCATTGAAGACTAATTTATTGGCTGCAAAAATACGATATTTTTACGATATATATATGACATTCATGCTTCAAAACACAAAAAAGATAGTAGAATCTATTGCAAATCAAAAAGGAATGCCTACCTTTGCGACCGCTTAGATAACATAGTATTAATTTATTAAAGTAAAAAGAATCATGTATTTAGATTCAGCGAAGAAAAAAGAATTATTTGAAAAGTATGGCAAATCAGCAACTAACACAGGTTCTGCTGAGAGCCAAATCGCATTGTTCACATTCCGTATCTCTCACTTGACAGAGCACTTGAAAGTGAATCACAAAGATTACGCTACGGAAAGATCATTGAAGATGTTGGTAGGTAAACGTCGTCGTTTATTGGACTATCTGATCAAGACTGACATCGAGAGATACCGCGCTATCATCAAAGAACTTGGTATCAGAAAGTAAGAAAAAGCTTATGCGAGAATATTAAAAAGGGCAATCCCAAATGGGTATTGCCCTTTTTATTTGTCTTAATCCTAGATATAATAAAATATTAATGTAAATTTGCGCCGTTTAGTATCAAATTATCAAACATTACAGGACTATAAATAACAAATCATACACATGGGAAACAACAAAATTATAGGCGCGAAAATTAAAAATATCCGGGAATCGAAACAGCTCTCTATCGAGGAAGTAGCCGAACGCTCCGGGTTAGGTATCGAACAGATAGAACGTATCGAGGGTAACTTGGATTTTCCATCTTTGGCCCCTCTTATCAAAATAGCACGGGTATTAGGGGTACGTTTGGGTACATTCTTGGATGACCAAGCGGAGCTAGGCCCGGTCGTATGCCGCAAAAAGGATAGCGAGGCCGATGGTATCGGGTTCACGAACAACGCGACACAAGGGCACAAGCATATGGATTACCACTCGCTCTCACAAGATAAGTCCGGCCGCCATATGGAACCCTTCTTGATCGAGATCGCTCCCTCCGAGGAAGGCGAGGATTTCATCCTGTCCACGCATGAGGGAGAAGAGTTTATCTACGTATTGAGTGGCGTCGTAGAGATCAATTACGGAAAGAACACCTATATCCTAGAGGAAGGCGATAGCATCTATTATGATTCTATCGTGGCGCATCATGTACATGCGGCAGCCGACAACAGGGCTCGAATCTTAGGAGTTGTCTATACACCTTATTAAATCCGGCGTTTTATGGAATTACATAACAGAACCCTTGGCCAATGGCTGGAACATTGGGCCGAGACTACACCGGACAAGGAATATATCGTTTATTCGGACCGTGACTTACGTTTCACTTGGAGCGAATTCAACAAGCGTGTGGACGACATGGCGAAAGGCATGCTGGCGATCGGTATCACCCATGGCACACATGTCGGCGTATGGGCGACGAACGTACCGGATTGGCTGACTTTCTTATATGCCGGAGCCAAGATCGGTGCCGTACTGGTCACGATCAACACCAACTATAAACAAAGCGAACTGGAATATCTGGTTGAGAACGCCGATATCCATACGATGTGTATCACGGACGGCGTGTTTGATGGAAGTTACGTGGACATGGTCTATACCATGTTGCCGGAATTGAAGACCTCTCAACGGGGGTATTTGAAAAGCGAGCGTTTCCCACGCTTGAGAAATGTAGTATATATCGGACAGGAGAAATACAGGGGTATGTACAATACGCCCGAGATGTTGCTCCTCGGACAAAATATAAAGGATGAGACCTTAGAGGCTGCCAAAGCGAGAGTAAATTGCCACGACGTTGTCAATATGCAATATACGTCCGGTACGACCGGCTTCCCGAAAGGGGTCATGTTGACTCACTACAACATCGCCAACAACGGTTTCTTGACGGGTGAGCATATGAAATTCACCGCCGACGATAAGCTTTGTTGCTGCGTACCTCTCTTTCATTGCTTTGGCGTGGTATTAGCTTCCATGAACGTATTGACGCATGGATGTACGCAAGTGATGGTCGAGAAATTCGATCCGCTATTGGTATTAGCTTCTATACATAAAGAGCGTTGCACGGCCGTGTACGGCGTGCCTACCATGTTCATTGCCGAGCTGAACCACCCGATGTTCGAGATGTTCGACCTCACGTCGTTACGTACCGGTATTATGGCAGGTTCTCTTTGCCCGGTTGAACTCATGAAAACCGTGGACGAGAAGATGCACATGCGTGTAACCAGCGTGTATGGATTGACAGAGACCTCACCGGGTATGACCCACTCCCGTATCGAAGATCCGGCCGAGGTGCGTTATAATACTGTAGGCCATGAGTTCGAATTTACCGAGGTACGGGTTATCGACCCGGAGACTGGCGAGGAATGCCCCGTCGGCGTACAGGGCGAGATGTGTAACCGCGGTTATAATAACATGAAAGGTTACTATAAAAACGAAGCCGCTACCAATGAGGCGATCGACAAGGATGGCTTCCTGCATTCCGGCGACTTGGGCGTTCGTGATGAGAATGGAAACTTCCGTATCACCGGCCGTATCAAGGATATGATTATCCGTGGAGGCGAGAATATCTATCCACGTGAGCTGGAGGAGTTCCTCTATCATTTCCCCGGCGTGAAAGACGTGCAAGTAGCCGCTGTTCCTTCCAAGAAATATGGAGAGGAAGTGGGTGCCTTTATCATCCTTCACGATGGTGTGACGGCTACGGAGGAAGAGGTGAAAGACTTCTGCCGCGGAAAGATCGCCCGGCATAAGATCCCGAAATACATCTTCTTCGTCGATACCTTCCCGATGACCGGAAGCGGAAAGATACAGAAGTTCAAGTTGAAAGACCTCGGGCTGAAACTATTGCAAGAGCAAGGTATCACGCCGGCCTGACGATTTAGTGGACAGCTAACAGTTGACAGTTACTTTAAAATCTTCATAATGGGCGGCACGATCTTCCCGTGTCGCCCATTTTCCTAAAGAACGATGGACGGAATCAACACACTGCGTTACTCGGATTTATTTTTAGCGATGTATTTCGATGGCGGAAAGAGCTGCCTGCACCGGAATCATTCGCATGTGTTGGTGTATGTATATTCCGGAGAGATGGTAATCGACGAGAAAGGCCAAATCACCCGGTTACATAAAGGAGAATGCGCTTTCATCCGCAAGGACTTCAGCGTGCAGATGACGAAACAAGCATGGAATGGCGAGCAGTTCAAGGCGATCTTCTTGATGTTCACCATGAAGTTCCTACGCGACTTTTACAGCAAATTAGATCGAAATACTCTCCCTAAAGATGCCAAGCGAGATCAGGTCAGCCTTTACAAGCTACCGTCCAACCGTCCCGATATCGTAAGCTTGTTTGAGTCGATGACCCCTTATTTCAATTCCAAGATCCAACCGACAGACGAATTGCTGCAACTAAAAATGGTCGAGGGCGTTTATGTGTTGCTCCATACCGACAAGAATCTATATGCCTCTATCTTCGATTTTACCGATCCATGGAAGATAGACATACTGGAATTCATGGAGCGGAATTATATGAACGATATTTCCATGGAAGAAATCGCCAACTATACGGGACGCAGTCTCTCCACATTTAAACGTGATTTCAAGAAATGTAGCGCTCTCTCGCCCCGGGAATGGCTCATCCAACGCCGCCTTGAAGCCGCATATGGGCTGATACGTAAAGGGGGGCGTAAGGTCTCGGAGATTTGTTTCGAGGTAGGCTTCAAGAACCTTTCCCATTTCTCGAAAATCTATAAGATAGCGTATGGCGTACCGCCAACCGAGGATATATAATATTTATAATGGGCCACACAACAAAGCTATTTGAACCACATAACAAAGCCTCTATACCACTCCCTCCTTATCTTCGCGACATAAATAATAACAAAATGTAAATCAAATGATCATGACAAAGACAATGGAAGAGAAAGTAGCTTTAGTAACCGGTTCAGCGATGGGTATCGGACTCGCTTGCGCTGAAGCCTTCGCCAAGGCTGGATACATAACCGTATTGGCAGACATCCGTGAGCCGAGAGAACAGGTAGAGAAATTAGTAGCCGAGGGACATAAGGCCGTAGCGTATCGGTGCGACGTATCAAACACGCAAGCCGTAAAAGAGATGATCGACTGGATCGTAGCTACCTACGGAAGACTGGATGCGGCTCTTAACAACGCAGGCATACAAACACCGCAACGCCCAATGGCGGAAATCACCGACGATGAATTCGACCGTACCGTGGCTGTCGATTTGAAAGGTGTCTGGAACTGCATGCGTTATGAGATCCTGCAAATGCTGAAACAAGGCGGCGGCGCCATCGTCAACACCTCATCGCAAGGCGGAGTCACGGGATTTCCGGGGCAAGCGGCCTACATAGCCTGTAAGCATGCCGTTATCGGACTGACACGTACCGCCGCTATCGACTATGCGGCAAAGAACATCCGCATCAATGCCGTATGTCCGGGCGTTATCCGTACGCCGATGGCGGAAGACTTAATGCGGCGTGACCCTTCCTTGGAGAAGGAGCTGGTGCGCGACATTCCCGCAGGGCGGCTCGGTAAACCGGAAGAGATCGCCAACGCCGTACTTTGGATATGCAGCCCGCAAGCGAGCTTCGTAGATGGCCATGCGCTATTGGTAGATGGAGCCTTCAGTATTCATTAAATCGCAAAACTACAGAGAGCCCAATACTGCAACGGCGTTGCAGTGTTACTGCAATGCGGGTTGCAGTAATGCTGCATGGCTGTTGCAGAACTGCTGCAAGGCAGGTTGCAGTAACGAACCCACCGTACCCCTCGGCAAGCCTCTGCCCTAGATGGAAATTCATAGATAAAGAACACCTACTATCAACGCTTTTTCGTACCTTCGCGTCTCAACCATTTATAGTATTAATTTATGTCACAATTATTTCCAACTAATCTGCCTTATAAAGTGGCAGATATGAGTTTGGCTGAATTCGGTCGCAAAGAGATCGAGATCGCCGAACACGAAATGCCGGGATTAATGGCGCTACGCCAGAAATACGCCGATCAGAAACCCTTGAAAGGCGCACGTATCACCGGCTCACTGCATATGACTATTCAGACGGCAGTGTTAATCGAAACATTAGTTGCGTTGGGAGCGGACGTTCGCTGGGCTAGCTGTAACATCTTCTCCACACAGGACCATGCGGCGGCGGCTATCGCAGCTGATGGCGTACCGGTATTCGCTTGGAAAGGCGAGACGCTGGAAGAATATTGGTGGTGTACGGACATGGCGCTTCGTTTCCCGGAAGGCAAAGGTCCTCACATGATTGTTGACGATGGCGGTGACGCTTCCTTATTGATTCACATGGGCTATCGTGCGGAGAACGACGCGGAGACCATCAACCGCAAAGGCGGGAATCATGAGGAACAGGTTATTCTAGATACATTAAATCGTATCCTTCAAGAAGATAACAGCCGTTGGCACCGTACGGTAGCCGAGATGAAAGGTGTGTCGGAAGAGACGACCACCGGCGTTCACCGTCTGTATCAGATGATGGAGAAAGGTGAGTTGCTGGTTCCGGCTATCAATGTTAATGACTCCGTGACGAAATCCAAGTTCGATAACTTATATGGTTGCCGTGAGTCTTTGGCGGACGGCATCAAGCGCGCTACGGACGTGATGATCGCCGGCAAGGTGGTAGTCGTGGCCGGATACGGTGACGTAGGTAAAGGCTGCTCTCACTCCATGCGCTCTTACGGGGCTCGCGTACTCGTGACCGAGATCGATCCGATCTGCGCCCTGCAAGCCGCTATGGAAGGTTTCGAGGTTACGACCATGGAAGAGGCCGTGAAAGAGGGTAACATCTTCGTTACAACCACCGGAAACTGCGATATCATCACGATCGAGCATATGACACAGATGAAAGACCAATCGATCGTATGTAATATCGGTCATTTCGACAACGAGATCCAAGTGGACAAGCTTGTCAACTATCCGAATATCAAACACACGAATATCAAGCCGCAAGTAGACAAATATACGTTCCCGAACGGAAACTCTATCTTCCTGCTGGCAGAAGGCCGCTTAGTAAATCTGGGTTGCGCCACGGGACATCCGTCATTCGTAATGAGCAACTCATTTACGAACCAAGTTCTTGCCCAGATGGACTTATGGCAAATGGCCTATGAGGTAGGCGTATATCGTTTGCCGAAACGTTTGGATGAGGAAGTTGCCCGCCTGCACTTGGAACGCATCGGCGTAAAACTATCCCACCTGACGCAAAAACAAGCTGATTATATCGGCGTACCGGTAGAAGGACCGTACAAGGCTGATCATTACAGATACTAATTAATTGAAGATTGAAAGTTGAGAATTGATAATGAAGGGAGGGCAGCTCCTGTAGTTCTCGATTCTTAATTTTCAATTTTCAATTCTTAAATTTCAATTACCATGCGTTTCGCTATTCTCTCCCCCATTTATCCCTATCGTGGCGGTATCGCCCAATTCAGCGGGATGCTCTATACGGAATTAGTAAAAGAAGGTCATGAAGTAAAGGCTTTCAACTTCAAACGCCTTTATCCGGATATCTTATTTCCCGGCAAGACCCAATATGTGGAAGAGGGAGACCGTGCGATCGAGATCGAGAGCGAGCGAGTATTAGATAGCGTCAATCCGGTTAGTTATTTCAGTACCGTAAACGCCATTCGCTCCTATGCGCCGGACGTACTGATTATCTCTTACTGGATGTCCTTTTTCGTTCCCGGATACGCTCATGTAGCAAATCGGATGAAGAAGCATTGCAAGGTAATCACCCTTATCCACAATGCGATTCCCCATGAGCCGCGTTTCTTCGACAAGCCTTTAGCTTCGTTACTTTTCAAGCAATGCCATGGCTTTATCGTGATGAGCGATAACGTGCGGTATGATTTGCGGAAACTTTACCCGGGCGCTAAATATATCCAGAACCCACACCCGCTTTACAATCATTTCGGGAGTAAGATCAACAAGAACGAGGCGTGCCGGAAATTAGGAATCCATCCGTCCAAAAAGAATCTTCTATTCTTTGGACTGATACGGGATTATAAAGGATTAGACCTGCTGATAGAAGCGATGGGACAGCTTAACGAGGATTACCATCTCATTATAGCCGGCGAATGTTACGGTAGTTTCGAGAAGTATCAGGCTCTGATCGATGCATCTCCGGCAAAAGAACGTATATTCGTCCACTGTGAATATATCAGCGACGAGGAAATCCCCATTTATTTCTCAGCGGCGGATGCCTTGGTACTCCCCTATCGCTCCGCCACTCAAAGCGGTGTCGTATCCGTAGCCTACAATTACGATTTACCCATGCTAAGCACACCCGTTGGTGATTTCAAGAACAGCATCGAAAAGCCGGGTACAGGCATCGTAGTGCCTGAGATATCCGCAACGGCCCTCGCCCAAGGTATCGAGGAACTTTTCACCCCCGAGTGGCAAGCCACCATCCCCGCAAACATATCCAAAGAAAAAGCAGCCCTCTCGTGGGAAACCCTAACGAGAAAACTGCTCGATTTTATCCAGGACGAATTAAGATAGACCCAGCGGATCGGCCGGGCGTTTATCTTACTCCTCCCCTCGCTTCTTAGCTTTCCATACCGAATAGCAAATAGCTGCCAATAGCAGCAAGAGGATCAATATCGAACTGTAGGAGGCTACATAGGTGGCTGTTATATACCCTTCCGGTTTAAACTCGAACACGATCTCATGCTCTCCCGCAGGGATCAACATCGCCCGGAGTGTCCAATCCACCCGGAAATGAGAGACCGGCTTCCCATCGATGGTAGCCTGCCAACCCGGTTGATAATAGATCTCGGAAAAGACGGCCAGTTGCTCCATCCTCGTCTTAGACGTATAAACCAATTTGCTGGGACTATAGCTATCCAACACGATGGTAGCGGTAGAGTCCAGCACGGGCGTGAAGCCTTTCAACACATCCGCAAAACGCTTATTGACAACGGCCACTCGCAACGGATCGATCGTATTCAACGCCGAGATCTCCTCGTCCGCATTGCCAACCATCTCCACTTGGCCGACAAACCACGCATTACCATAGGCAAACGGGTTACGCAAGGGTGGTTGTTCCTGATTATAAACAATATAGCGGGCATTCAACATGTTCAACGAGGGGCAATGGGCGAACACGCCCATTAAATCTTGCGCCGACTGGGCCTTTTGCAAGGAGGTGATGATCGACTGGATCTCTCCTTGCAAACGAAAATCGATCAGCTCTTGATAGCGTCTCAATTTGGCGGCATGATATCCTCCGATTGATTTATGATAGTAAGAGGTATTCGTCTCCAAGAAAGGACTGTTCAAATTCAACACACGGTAAGAAGGGTCGGTATCCTTCAAGATTTCCGTATCCGATAACGACATCTTATGGACATCCGTATTCTGTTTCGGCGAGATGAAATTATTGTCGTTCAGATAACGGCGGTCCACCGTCCAAAGATCGCACAATGTCAGCACGCTCAATCCTAAGATTACGTAAGTCTCTATTCTCGTGCGATTTTTCGACTGATAGTACCAAAACAACAAGGACGCGCCCAACAGGATGAAAACCAACGAGCGCAAGGCATCTGCCGAGGCCAAGGAGGCACGATCCAGCAACAACGCGTTGTAATACCAATCCGGCAACTGATATTGGGCATCGTAAGAAGAACGAAAATCTAAGAATAAACTCGGCATCAGCCAAAGGATCAAGCTAAGCCCCCCGGTAAACGCCAACGAGGCGAGCAGCCCCTTTCGGAAACGAGCGTCGTCAACGGCTCCGGAAAGGATCTCTTTCAACCCCCATACTCCGATGATAGGGAACACCAAGCCCGGAATCACCAACGCCATCTCCACCGTACGGAATTTATTGTACATGGGTAGGTAATGAAACATGAAGTCATTGAAACCATCAAAGTTACGCCCCAACGCCAGCAGGATAAAGAATACCGAACCGGCGAATAGCCACCATTTCATCCGATGCCGGATCACGCACATCCCCAATACGAACAGCAAACAGACCAAGGCCCCAAAATAGACCGGTCCCGAGGTGAACGTTTTCTCCCCCCAATAGGTAGGCGCTTGCACCTCCTTGCCTACTTGCGCACCTTTCATACGCAATTCCTTATACAACTCGGAATCCGGCCCTAACATGCCCCCGGAACTGCCGCCATAGGCGTTGGGGACAAGAAGGGTCAGTAGTTCCCCTTTGCCGTAACTCCATGCGAAAGCGTAGTCCTTATCCAATCCCGAGGAGACCTTTTCCCCCACCGGGGTAGAGATGGTCAGCTCCGTGGCCCCGCGGGTGGTGGTCTTGCTCAACTCTAAGTTCGAGTAGATATTGTCCGCATTCGGCAAGACAGCCAGGCAAACGCCCCCTAACATCAAGAGCGTCACGTGCGCCAATCCCTTGAGATCCTTCTCTTTCATCTTTTCATACACATATCCCAAATAGATAAACGCACATAAAAGAACTAAATAATAGGTGATTTGCAAATGATTCTCGCGGATGGAGATCGCCACGGAGAACGTGAACAAAGCCACTCCCCAAAGGTATTTATTCTTGAACAAGAGGCACATTCCCGCCAATGTCAGGGGCATATAGGCCATCACGTAGGCTTTCGTGATATGCCCGGCCTCCAATATGATGAAGTTGTAGGAGGCAAACGCATACGCAATCGCACCCAAGATCGCCAACCATTTATTCACGCACATCACGCACATCAATATATAGAAACAGATCAAGGCGATCAAGACGATACGGGTAGAGGAATAATCGAACACGGACAAGACCTTATTCACAACATCCAAATGCACATCCGGCCGATTCATCACGGTCACTTGATATGAAGGCATCCCCGAAAACATACTGCCCAACCATGCGACAACCCCCTCCTGCCTCTCCTTTGGAAGCTCCAGCAACTCATGGGCCATACCTTCAAATTTCTGAGAATCGCCCTGACGGACCACTTTCCCTTCTAACTGAACTGGAGAGAAATAAGTCATAACCAGCACAAGAAAGATCACCAACGCAACGAGATGCATTCCCAATTTCCTTATAAAATTCCGCATTATTCTTTGATTTAATTAATACAAAGCGCAAATATACGACAACTTCAAAATATTTCCGTACATTTGTTTCCTCAAGATAAACTAATTGGCACAAACTATGTTCTTATCGGTTGTCATTTGTACATACAACAGGGGCAAGTATCTCCCTATGGTATTGGATAGCCTGAAACTCCAACAATATCCGACCGATTCTTTCGAGATCGTCCTCGTAAACAACAATAGCACCGATGATACAGAGCCGATCGTGCGGGCCTATCAACAGGAGGCTCCCTCCCTACCCCTCAACTATCTCGTTGAATATAACCAAGGAATCTCCCATTCCCGCAACCGGGGCGTAAAGGAGTCGAAAGGGGATATCATCGTCTTTATCGATGACGACGAGACCGTCGAGCCGGACTTCTTACGGAGCGTCAACGATTTTTTCACCCAATATCCGGATGCGGGTATTTCATCAGGACCGGTTATCCCTGTTTACGAGACCCGGCAACCCGAATGGCTGTCTCTTTTCACGATGCGCTTGATAACCGGGGCCTATGACAAAGGCGATCATATCAAACCGCTTCCCCCGAAAGACTACCCCGGCACGGGGCATGCCTGCTTCCGCAAAGATCTATTCGACAAATATGGCGCATTCGACACCGCGTTAGGCCGAAAAGGAAACTCCTTGATGGGGGCCGAGGACAAGGATTTCTTCCTTCGGCTGATGAATGGCGGCGAGAAATGCTATTACCTGCCAGCCGCCAAGATATACCACCATATCCCAGATAGCAAGCTGACCAACGAGCATTTCAAGAAGCTGACCTACGCCTTGGGACGGAGCGAACGGATCCGCACGCTCAACCTCGGCAAACCAGCTTTCTACAAACGCCTCTCGATGGAGATCGTCAAGTGGGGAGCCTCCCTTTTGCTATATGGCTGGTTCCTCCTCACCGGACGGGTATCGAAAGGATATAAATTACTCGAGTTCAGATGGCAGGTCGGGAAAGGGCTGTTGGGGAGATAATCACCATATCACCCATTCCGGCACATCTACCGAATAGGTCTTGTCCCGTTCCATCCGCATGCCTAGATACATGCCCGGATTAGAGCTGAAAGTCCCCACGAACAGTTCCGAGGAGGCAAGTATATCCATGGAGGCGAACAGCCTCAGGTGTTGAGCCCGGATAATCTCTTTCGATTGTTTCTTGAATTTTTGATGAAAATAGCCCCGCTCCTCCGGCGCACACAACGTATAGAAAGTCCAGTCGGGATACGTTCGTTCCAGGAGCTCAATAATCCGGTAATCATCCGTAAGCACGAACGCCTCTCGCAAAGAAGACAAACCACACATCTTTTGGATATAGACATCTACATCCTGCAAGCGCGCCTCGACAAATTTATCCCCTCCGCGTATATGGAAACCGACATAATGCATTGGAAGCCTCAACGACGCTATGTGATCGGATACGATCCGCTGAGTTTCCGCATTATACCGCCATGTATATTGGATGAGCTTCTGGCAAGCCGCCCTCAAATCCCCCGTCAATCCCAACTCCGGCATCTCGAAACTACCCAAGTCCTGTTTACGGATCTCATCCCATAGATCCGTAAGCGTCAACCGGTTTCTGCTGATACGGCGAAAAGCCAAGCTCAAACAATGATCCACCCCTCTTAACAGCCGATTCTTAAACCGAGGATTCGGCCTCCTATTCAGCCAATGGTGGAGAATATTACCGCTCTCCTCGCAAAAAGGGATAAAATAATCAGTCCAGCCCTTTAAATAGGCGAAATTCGCGTCCGAAGAGTAGAGAGAGAAACGAATCCGCTTTCTCAGGCAATACAGCATCCCTAGGATCATATTGTTATACTCCGAGAAAAATCCCGCCTCGCATCCCAAATGATAAACGAACTCCGGTGAGAAAGAGTCGTTCAACCTCCTATAAGCAGGTATTACATTCTTTTCCATGACAAAGGATAAAAATCTTCCGCATCATCGTTTGTATTGGTATATTTAGAGGGGCAAACCACCACCTTGGACGGATTGTCGATCAGCCACGCTCCCCACCAGCTAAACGTACTATTCGCTACGATCCCATGTTTACAGCAGGTCATCAAGTATAGATCCTGCCACGAGTCCACCCCGGTATTCCAGTCTACATATAGCGGATTCGGTATCTCCAAATGCTCCCTTACCCACGCTATATCATCCGAGAAAACATAAAAACGATTAACAGATGTCTCTCGCGA
Organism: Parabacteroides sp. AF27-14; assembly: GCF_003635425.1. Taxonomy (NCBI): domain Bacteria; kingdom Pseudomonadati; phylum Bacteroidota; class Bacteroidia; order Bacteroidales; family Tannerellaceae; genus Parabacteroides; species Parabacteroides sp. AF27-14. The sequence continues at coordinate 64,065 of NZ_QTLZ01000015.1, read as the reverse complement.
CAAATATTGGATGGCGAGCGTATAGTACTCGACCGTGCAGATCCCACCAAAGATCGCTTTGTATTTATCCGACAAATAATCACCTCGCCGAATATGGATGAAAGCGGACTCCCCCGACTCCATCTCCGCCGCCAGTTTCTTATTCGCTGCCGAGATAAGGGACGGATCAAACCGGAACATCTCCCGGACCTCTTTCTCTACAGGCTTAAAATGGGACTCCGATTGGAACCTCCCATAGCAGATCGTTAGCCATTGATTCGGGCATGACAAACGATCTTTCAAGTAATCGGTGACGATCCCAATCCGTAAAAACCAGAGCATCCCAAAGATAAACCGCACAAACGACGGATAGATCTCCTTGAAGACAATACATTTACGGATACCCCATATAAAAGGTACCAAATAGCGAGCCTTGCTTATTTTAACATGAAAGACATCCATCAGCTCCGACCCGTAATGGCTTTGCCCATGGGCCGCCAAGAAATCATTCAAATCGGCATTGCCCCCCTTTGTCCTCAACGCAAGCGCATATGCCGCGTGAAACATTTGGTTACCTAACCCTCCGACAACACATACAACAGTCTTCATAATCAGCATGTTTTTTTCCAAAAGAATAATTTAGACAAATTATCCAGATCACACGCTCTTTGTTTATATCTTTTCGTGTAACCATATTCCGTGCATCGCCTCGCCTCCTCCAAGGGTTGGCCGACGATATGGAGCAAGAAGTTGTCCAAAGTGGCGAACCAATCCTCAGGCTTTTTCCCGGTCGGCAACCACGCCTCCGACATTTTCGCCAAATAGTATTCGTCGTCCGTATCCAGCCGGATAATCTCCTCGATGGCCGCTTCCATCGATCGTTTATCCGAGACACGGACAAACGACCGCTCGTTGAAATCAACGCTGACCTCCGGATTGCCCCAATAGATAGGCAGGGAGTTGACCACCATCGGCTCCATGATCTTCTCGGTCGTATAGCCCGGCTGCGAGCTATTCTCGAATGCGATGGTAAACTTATAATCTTGGATAAAAGCCATCTTATCCCCGACAGGCCCCCCGATATTATTCAAATACCTTCCCCCAGAATCTATTTTTTTATACTTGGAGAGCTCCCGGTAAAACTTATCCCGGAAAGGATCCGCCCATCTCGAGTTGGAGTAGACAAAGTTACAAAACTTACGGTCCAACACCTTCGATGCCTCGAAACGTTTCTCCACCAGCCGCTCAAAGCCATCATACAAGGCATAAAGCGGAAACCGCAAATACCGATCCCCGAAACTGATCGGATGGAACGCCATTGCGTAATCGAACAGATTGAAGTCGGGTACATCATTCTCGCCGGTGAAGTAAATCTTCACGCAATCTTTATAGCGTAGATGCCTATTCGAGAAAGAGGAACAGAAGAGATAATCCGGATCAGGGTCGATCTCGAACTCGTAATGATTCTCCACCAACCTCCGTGTGATAAAATTATCACACATATCCATCCCGGGCCAAAAACCCTCAAAATATATTCTCAACTTCCTCATAGATATCTCAATTTATAATAAACATACAACAGGCAATCCTTTAAGCGCATCGTGAGAGGTTTCACGCTACTATCGAATAAAGGATCACAAAACAGAGCGTTCACACGCCGGTAGCTAGCGATCACATCCTTCTTCTCAAACGGATTCAATAGCAGGCTTTTCATGAAATAAATCTTCAGGTTCCACAGGTAACGGCATAACAAGGAACGGGTTTGCCGATCCGTGATGCCTCGCGATTCGTTTATAATGGTCTCCAAGACAATACAAAGGCTATCGATATTACGCATCGACTTCTTGCGGGTGATCGACTGAGGCTGAATATAATAAACATACGTAACCTCCTGGCATACGCTCATCCGTTCGCTCTTGCAAGCCAAATAGAACGACCATAAATTATCCTCATGCACAATCCCCTCATAGAACCAGCAATGCTCCACATCGAACAGCCTCCGGTCTATCAATTTATTGCATGCCATCTCGCACCACTCTTTCCGCAAGAAGGAATGAAGGATCTCCGCACCGCACAATGTTTGGCACTCCAATTTCAACAGCGGGAATCTCAGCCCTTCCCCTCCTACGATCCGCATATCGCCCATCACGAAGTCCGGGCGGTCGGCGATCGCCTTATCCGCCAATATCGCTATCGCATTTTCCGGGAGCGCATCATCGCTATCCAGAAAATAGAGATACGCACCTGTGGAATGCTTCACGCCCGTATTCCGGGCGGCGGACAATCCTTTATTCTGAGGATGAGTCACGATCTTATAATCCAACTTCGGATAACCGGAGAGAAACCGTCTCGCCTTCTCCATGCTGTCATCGGGAGAAGCGTCATCCACCAAAATCACCTCCAATGCCTCATGTCGCTGCTCCACCACGGAAAGCAAGCATCTCTCGATGAAAAGGGAAACGTTATAGACAGGTATAATGATAGAGATCTTGAGCATATCCTACAACTTTGATAACATTTGAATACATAGCAATATCGACTTATACAGGGGTCTGCATCCTTTCGACCGTATCAAGAGCGTGCTAACCCCACGCTCGCGGAGCAAACGCAAGTCCTCCTCTCGCGCCAAGTCCTCTCTATGGACAGAGGAGATACCGGTCTCGCTGAAGCAGGTCACGAACACCGGCATAAACAAGAAGCCCACCTGCGCCTGAATCAGCTCCACGAACAACTTGTAATCGGCCGATATCTTATAGCTGGTATCAAACCGATATCGCTCCTCCACAAACAAGGAGACCCGGTAAAAGGAAGCGGGCTGCTGAACTGGGCATCCCAACAACATATTCAATCGCAATTTATCCTCCTTTATATCGGGCATCACCGAATGTATCCGGTCATGGATACAAATAGTCCTGCCATATACGACCGCGGCTTCCGTCCGCAAAAGATAAGGCTTGACGGTCTCCAAAACATACTCGTTCACATAGTAATCATCACTATTCAAGAAATGCGCCCACACGCCAGACGCCATCCGCACGCCTTTGTTCATAGCGTCATAAAGCCCGTTATCCTTTTCCGATACCCACTTGAAATCGACACCCGAGTCGGTAAAAAGTTTCTCATACGCCTGTATGATCGAGACGGTAGCGTCTGTAGACCCGCCATCCACCACGACATATTCCTTGGGCAAGGAGGTTTGCCTCAACACCGAGTTAAAGGTTCGCCGAATCGTCTCCCCCGAATTAAAACAAATGGTAATGACCGTGATATCGCGACACATATCCAAACCCGAACGCTCTTGATGCTCTATTCCCATATACGTAAAAACCTTAATTATTTCCTTTTAAGGATAAATTCGACAACCTCTTTAAAAATGACAGACTTACTAAAGTACATGATAGCCACATAAAATAATACCGACAATACGATTTTAGCGACCAGCGAAAGGTATAAATTCCCGATCGATCCCGTAAGGCAATACACGCACGCAAAGACAAAGATCGCCCCCCCCCCATAAGGGCATATATCCCGTAACAAATCCCCCAAGCGTATTCCGATCAACCGGTTGATATACCATTGCCAGATCAATGTCCAAACAAACGTATAAATCAATACATTCGCTAACACCATCCAGATAACACCAAAGCGCAACATCGCTAAAGCCACCACCAACTGCAATATACCGATAAAGATATGGCTCCTCATATAGAAATCGGAGCGGCCATAGGCAATCGCCAGTTGCGAGTACAGTAGTTGCACCGGACTAACCGTCCCCCAAACACAAAACAACTGGAGGATCGGGACGCTAGGCAACCATTTGTCCCCCACCGCAACAACGATCAACTCCCTCGCAATAAAGGCCAGCCCCAGCATGACGGGAAAAGAGACAAACGCCGCAAAACGGATCATCTTGCGCAAAACTATCCGCTGACGCTCCTTATCATCCGTTATCTCCGTGAAAATAGGCTGTGCGACCCCGTTTATCATCCCCCAGATAGACGAATACCCCATCGACATCCACTTGTTGCCTTGCGAATAATAGCCCACCTCCATCGCATTGTAGAATCTCCCCAGCAAGACGGAGAAGATATTGCTGTTGATATAATTGAAGATATTGGTCAACAACAATTTCGCACTAAACCCGAACATCTCCTTCACCGGCCAGAGGTCGACGTTGAGAGTTGGTCGCCAAGGCGAAAAATACCACCGCAGGAGCATCGTCACGACCGAAAACGTCACGGATTGCCATGCCAAGGCCCAATACCCGAACCCAGACAACGCCAGCAAGATCCCCACGACCCCAGACAACGCCAAAGCGCACAAATCGATCTTCGCCCGCTCTTTCACCATCATACGCTTGAACAAGATCGCACTATGGGCTGTAGCGAACGCCCCCAAAATAATCGTCAGAAAAAAAAGCCTGGATAAGGCGACCAACTCCACACGCCCAAAGAAACGGGCAATAAGGGGTGCGGCGAGAAACAAGACCACATACGATAAACTACCCGCAATCAGATTAAACCAAAAGACAGCGTTATAATCTGCGTGCTTGAACTCGTTCTTATTCGTTAACGCCGCAGTGAACCCACTCTCCGATATGGAATTGGCGATCGCCACAAAAATCGCCAACATCCCCACCAAGCCATAATCATCCACCGATAATATACGAGCCAAGAAGATACCGAACAACATACCCAATACCTGCTGCAAGCCATTGCTGACACCTCCCCAGAAAAGCCCTTTCGCCGCCTTGTCTTTTAATGATTGCTCTGCCATCTGATTTTTATAGTAAGTTGACAAAGATAAGCATTTCACGCATATTTCACGATCTATGATCCATGGAAATCCCGCTTAAAACTATGATTTCACATTTTTAAATTTACACTTTTCATTCTATCTCACAGTGCTCAAAACAGGGAGTAAATCGAACCACCATAATCAGACGTGTTCAAGCCTAAACTTGTCTGTTGAAAACGCAGTAGTACTGCAAGTGCCAAAGGATATATACTGCGTTGCCACTTGCAGTATATATTCTATGAAGAGGTAAGTAATGCTGACTTTTTCCCGCCTTACATATGCCCTCACCCCTTCCCCGCATAAATCCTCCGTATAATATCCACCACCTTCATACCTTCCAAGACGTTGGTCGTTATGATCTCGCCGGGGGCGCCAGAAAGGACATTGACTACGTTACGGATCACGAAGTTGTGGTTTTGGGCGGAGCCTTTGTAAGGGCCATAATCATTGCCGGGGTTGGTAGGGGCCAATTCCGGCATTTCATACCCCTTGATATGGCAATATTCTACCTCATTCATATATTGACCGCCGATTTTCACGCTGCCATTCTCAGCCACGATCAGCATGCTGCTTTCCAGATTCTTGTCCCATACCGCCGTAGAGTAGCTCAAACTGCCCATTCCACCGTTCACGAAATTAAAATTCACGAAACCGGAATCCTCAAAGGCGGTCAGTTTCTCGTGGTTGAAGTCGGCGAAACGGGTCTGGATATTACAGATATCCCCGAATAACCAGTACATAATGTCGATGAAATGGGAGAATTGGGTGAATAAGGTACCACCATCCAAGGCAGCGTCGCCATGCCATCCTCCGGGTTTATAGTAGCGTTCATCACGGTTCCAGTAGCAATTCAGCTGCACCATATAAATCTGGCCTAATTTTCCAGACTCAACCATCTCCTTGATCCAGACCGAAGGCGGGGAATATCGGTTTTGCATCACGCAAAATACCTGCTTACGGAATCTCAGCGAGGTATAAACCACTTTCTCGGCATCCGCCAAGGTCAAGGCCATAGGCTTTTCTATGACCACATGATGTCCGCTTTCTATCGCTTGGATCGCCATCTCGGCATGTAAACCGTTGGGTGTACAAATATTCACCACATCTATATCCAATCCCAAACGGAATAGTTCATCTATATTCCGGGCGAAAGGGACTGCGTAAGCCTCGATCCCCAGCTCCTCTTTCGGACGGATATCACACAAAGCGACCAACTCCGCCCCTTCATCCCGGGTAATCATCTCGGCATGACGCTTACCTATATGACCACAGCCGATCACGGCGAAACGTATCTTCTTATTCATAAAACACTTATTCATTAAAGAAGTACAAAAGTACTTCTTTTAGCAACAAGAACCTAAATATTGCCTTAAAAACAAAAAATGGGCTGAGAACTATCTTATTCTTTATATTATTCACACTCATATTAAATTTATTCCGATATTTAGGACGTTAATCTTAAAAACTCATTTTACAATGAAAATCATTGATAGCACATTACTAAATACCGTAAGCGAACAAGCTAAGACAAACGTACGCTTACGAATGAATTATAACTTCCATAAACAAATGGATGAGCCTGTTCAAAGATTATTAAATGCTCTTGAGCCAAATACATATTTACCTCCTCATAGGCATCTCCAAGCCCAAAAACAAGAGATATTCCTCGTACTAAGAGGGAGTGTACTTACATTTTTGTTTGATGACAAAGGCACAATTACACAAATCCACGAGATTAACCCTGCTAAAGGTGTTTTCGGAATGGAGATAGAGCCAGATATATGGCATTCTTTTATTGTTCTAGAAACCAATACTGTTATATATGAAATCAAACAAGGGCCATTTGCTCCTATAGACCCTAAAGATATGGCCCCATGGGCTCCAAAACCCCAAGAAACAGAAGCTGCGCAAAATTACATACAGGAACTATTATCAGCTTATCAATCCCAATATATAATCCACCCAACCGCAGAAGTAGCACCTTCCGCTACCATCGGGAATAAAACCATTATTGAGAACCATACAATAATCGGAGAGAATGCAAAGATTGGTGAACAATGTAAAATACACCGGAATATCTACGTAGACAATGATGTGCAAATAGGGAATAAAGTAAAGATTCAAGATAATGTCATGATTCCGCACGGAGTTACGATTGAGGATGGAGTATTCATAGGCCCCGGTGTAGCTTTCACTAATGATAAATGGCCTAGATCGATCACGGAAGATGGGGAATTAAAGACCTCCGAAGATTGGGTTTGTTCCGAAACCATCGTAAAATACGGAGCCTCTATCGGAGCGAACGCTACTATAGTTTGCGGAATAACTATCGGAGAGTGGGCCATGATAGGTGCTGGAGCGGTCGTAACCAAGGACGTACCGGCACATGCGGTCGTGATAGGGAATCCGGGAAGAATCATACAATAACATCTTAAATATAATATCATGATAGAATCTATTATAACATATCTAGCAGAGAATTATTTCTTCATAACATTAAGTATAACTATTGTATTTATATTAATAAAGGCATTTGAAACAATAATAAAACGCACATTATTAAAACTACATGAACAACAATTAAAAAGTAATAATTTTGCATACGTATTAAAACGCAAAATACATAACATTAGAACAGAATACTCTTCCGAGTATGATTTCTCATTTTTAGAACATGGTTGGAAAAATATTCCTTTTGAGAATCGAAATACACAATTAACAAAAAACAATGAGGCAACATCATTATTAAAAGATAGAATTAAACATTTAAATGATTACTATGAACGAATTAAAAAAGAAATAAAACCTGAATATCAAGATGCTATATCTATTGAAGATATAAATTTCATCCAAAAATTTGTCTTAGATGAGTCAAAAATAGTCACTATAATCGATAGGCTAAACAATCGTCGCAAAAACAAGGAATTAGATATGGCATTTATTGGAGACAAAGTGGGACTATATGATTATAATATCAAGAAAGATGATATTACATTAAAGTGCTATATTACAGATCATTTCACATGGAAAATATTTAAAGAGTTATATCTTGATCAAACAAAGAATGAAGATGGAAAAGAATCTAATAACGACTTTTTCAAGCGGCTATTCTTATCCTTATATCAAAACAAAGACAACGAAACAGTAAAGAGTTTACTAATGAGAACTTTGACTTACATATTTTCTTCAATGGGAGTTGATGCAATTGTCTGCGGAAAAAATGGGAAGAATAAAAACTCATGTCTCATAACTATACGTTCATCCAAAATAGACGCACAAAAGCAATCTCGACTTCATGTTTCTATTGACGAAGCTTTTTCCGAGACAGATAAAAATCCTGAAGGAGAATATGATGTACAACAATGGATCATTCGTGGACTGAAAGAAGAAATAGGAATATCTAATAAAAATGCTAAGGATATAATACCACAGTTCTCTGACTTTAGCATTATTACAGATAATGGAGAGATTGGTTTATGCTGTACTATTAAAACAGAGGACATCGAAGAGTTACAGTTTTATCCAGCACAAGATAAATATCTTGAGAGTGAAGGTTTTTTCATTGCAGAATTTCCATCATTAATTAAACTCTATTTTAAAAAAATATGCATATCCCCTAATAGAATAGGAGATCATTTTTATAAAAAAACGGCAAATGAAAAGCTAAGGCTTCCATGGATAAGTTTTGCCCCTATTATTTTCATTAGGACCTTTATTAGAGAAACTCGCTTATTCAATATTTCAACGCTAATCATATTTATATCCGCACTATATACATTATTATCATCAATCAAATCAATTCATGAAATATACAAAAGCATTTTATTAAATAACTTTTCAATAGAAATTCTAAAAGACAACACAAATATATCAACCATATTTGCATTAGTTATCACCATACTTTCCATCATATCTTCTTATCAGTTAAAAAAATCCAGAGGAAAGTACAAAAGTAGTATTTATCCATGGGTACCTTTATGGAATGGCAATGCAAAACCATTACAAACAACAGGCCAATTTAATTCTAATGATAAAGATTTTCACAACCCTAATTTCGGACTTTATTTTCTAGCTTCAGAGGAAATCCCTAATACAATTCTATCTTCATCAATACATTTATCTAATACACCTTTATGTGCGGTACGAAAACTTGAGAAAATGACAGAAACACCTATAAGTTTTTATCAAATAAGTAAAAATAAAGAAACAGGTACAACAAATAATTTAAAGTTTTTAAACATTGATTTCAAAAGTAACGAGACAAAGAAAACTCTGTATTTTTACCGAATTCATATAAAGAGAAAGAATAATCAAATACACACTATTTATTCTATAAATTTCCCCATGAAAGAAGATATTATACTACAATTCAATACTATCAACAATATAAACATCAGACCACAAAACCTAATATATTATTTCAATCTCAACTATTCACCAGAGGAACTATCTCAAAATTATAGATTTTCCACTAATCTAGGAACTGACCTATACAAAAAAAACATACAGCTTTATGACCTATATACTTATGGGAATAATTACTATTGGTCTACAACTTTTAACGCATCCAACATATTTAAGGAACTTTTATTGAAAATATTATCTCTACATAAGCTAGAAACCTCTCATATTAAAGGTTGGGGGAAAGGAATTCAACGAAATGACAAAAAAAACCCCTTCTATATAGAAGATACATACATTGCCTTATATGACGATACAAACAAAAAAGAGGAAATACAAATTGATTTATGCAAGATAGATGCTATGTCCGACAAAGATTTCGATCTCAAGATAAATAAGTTCATAATGCATAGTTCTCCTTGTTATGGAGGAGGATTAAATGAACTTGAAATCTTAGCATTACAATATATACTTATTAGATATGATATTTTAGTCGCTGAGAAAAAACTCAAGCCCTCATTAAAAGCATCTCGTATCTGGAAAATATTTGAAAAGCCTGATCAATTTATAGATTCTTTAGTGGTTTAAATAATCATGTAGTATATCTATAATATACTCTTGAACATCCTCTTCCATCTCCGTATGTATAGGGAGGGAGAGGACGTTTCGTGTAAGGCGTTTAGCTACAGACAAGTCGCCTCCATGCCGAACATGATCCTTAAACGCAATTTGTTCTTGCATTGGAACGGGATAGTAAATCAAGGCAGGGATTCCATGTTCTTTTAAATAATTTTGCAAAGCCTCACGACGGCCATCCAAGACCTGTATCGTATATTGGTGGTATACATGTGTTGAGGAAGGAATACAAGTAGGCAACAATATACCATCCAAACTTGATAAGCTTGCATCATATCGCCGGGCAGCAGCTTGTCGGGAGGCAATAAAGTCATCTATATGTTTTAATTTAGCATTTAAGATAGCCGCCTGTAAGGTATCAAGGCGGGAATTACAACCTATAATCTGATGATGATACTTTACATTTTGTCCATGCACCGTAGTCATACGGACTTCTTCTGCCAAGTCCGCGTCATGTACGATCACAGCTCCTCCATCACCATAACATCCTAAAATCTTTGTCGGGAAAAAAGACAAAGCGCCAATATCGCCTATCGTCCCGGTCTTTCTTGAGGTTCCGTCCGGGAATGTATATTCCGCGCCCAATGATTGCGCATTATCTTCAATAACATATAAATCATTTTTCCTAGCCAATTCCAATATCGGATGCATATCACAGCTTTGTCCAAAAAGATGGACCGCAATGATAACCTTCGTACGATCCGTTATAGCTTCAGCTATGGCTTCCGGAGAAATATTAAAAGTACGCTCATCTACATCAACCAAAACAGGAACCAGACCTAATAAAACCGCAGCCTCAGCCGCCGCCGCATATGTGAACGCCGGCACTATTACCTCATCTCCTCGCTTTAAATTCAAACGCATCAAAGCGATTTGTAAAGCATCGGTACAGTTTCCACAGGGAATCACATACTCCGTATCTAAATAAGCTGCCAGATTTGAGCCAAAAACCTTCACCATCGGGCCATTAATAAAAGAGCTACTCTCTATCATTGAAAACATAGCTTCATCTATCTCTTCCTTTAGTCGATGATATTGACCAACTAAATCAACCATTTGTATTTTTTTCTCCATATCTGCGATCTTATTATTTAAAAATGAAAAAGGAAGGACATTCAAATAGCACTTGAATGTCCCTACTTTTAATTATGCCATTCCAGAAGGATTTCCTATTTCACCTCACTACCCGGTTTCACCTCTTTCTCCGGGGTGATAACGGCCAGCTTTCCATCGAAATTCTCGGCGGAGAGAATCATGCCCTCGGAAACAATACCTTTCAGCTTACGGGGAGCTAAGTTAGCGATGAAGCAAACTTGCTTGCCTACCAATTCCTCGGGTTTATAATGCTGGGCGATGCCCGATACGATCGTGCGTTTCTCCAGGCCATCGTCTATACGGAACTGAAGCAGCTTATCCGCTTTCGGAACCTTCACGCATTCCAGAACCGTACCCACACGGATATCCAGTTTCATGAAATCATCGAACTCAATATTCTCACGGATCGGTTTCGCCTTATAATTCGCTTCCTCATTCGCTTTCTTCGTATCCAATAATTTCTGCACTTGGGCCTCGATCACGCTATCCTCTATCTTCTCGAACAACAACTCTGCCTTGCCCAATTGATGACCGGCCTCCAATAGATCCGTAGCACCTAGGCGATTCCATCCCAACGACTCTACATTCAGCATCTTATTCAGTTTCTCCATGCTAAACGGCAAGAACGGCTCAAAAGCGATCGCCAGATTAGCCGTAATCTGCAAAGCGATGTTCATGATCGTAGCGACACGAGGCATATCCGTCTTCGCCAACTTCCAAGGCTCCATATCAGCGAGATACTTATTTCCGATACGGGCCAGGTTCATCGCCTCTTTCTGAGCGTCACGGAAGTGGTAGGTATCCAACAGGCGTTCCACGTTCTCTTTCACATCCGCAAAATCCTTCAAGGTCTGACGATCATAATCCGTCAACTCGCCTGCCGCCGGCACCTTACCCTCGAAATACTTATCCGTAAGGACTAACGCACGATTCACGAAGTTCCCTAAGATAGCGACCAACTCGTTATTATTACGAGCCTGAAAATCTTTCCATGTGAAATCATTATCCTTTGTCTCTGGCGCATTGGCCGTCAAGACATAGCGCAACACGTCTTGCTTGCCCGGCATATCCACCAGATACTCGTTCAACCAAACCGCCCAGTTGCGGGAAGTAGAGATCTTGTCGCCCTCCAAGTTCAAGAACTCGTTAGCGGGGACATTCTCCGGCAAGTTATAAGAACCTTCCGCTTTCAGCATGGAAGGGAACACGATACAATGGAACACGATATTATCTTTACCGATGAAATGGACCATTTTAGTCTCCAGATCCTTCCACCAAGTCTCCCAGCTATCCGGCAGCAACTCCTTCGTATTAGAGATATAACCGATCGGAGCGTCGAACCATACATACAGCACCTTTCCTTCCGCCCCTTCTACGGGAACAGGGATACCCCAATCCAAATCGCGACTCACCGCACGGGGTTGCAGACCCATATCCAGCCAACTCTTACACTGCCCGTAGACGTTCGGCTTCCATTCCTTATGATCCTCCAAGATCCATTTACGCAAGAACGGCTCCCACTTATCCAAAGGCAGATACCAATGCTTCGTCTCACGCATCACCGGCTTGCTGCCACTGATAGCGGATTTCGGATCGATCAAATCCGTCGGGCTAAGGGAAGTACCGCAAGCCTCGCACTGATCGCCATACGCCTTCTCGTTTCCACAATGCGGACAAGTACCCGTGATATAACGGTCGGCCAAGAATTGCTTCGCCTCCTCATCGTAGTATTGCTCGCTTGTTTTCTCGATGAATTCGCCTTTATCATACAATGTACGGAAAAAATCCGAGGCCATCTGATGATGCGTAGCGGAAGTAGTACGTGAATAGATATCAAACGTGATACCGAACTCCTCGAACGATTTCTTGATAATACCGTGGTAACGATCCACCACATCCTGCGGCGTGATCCCCTCCTTCTTCGCTCTCAACGTGATGGGTACCCCATGCTCGTCCGAACCACCAATCATCAACACTTCTTCTCCCTTCAAACGAAGGTAACGGGCATAAATATCAGCAGGCACATACACCCCGGCCAAGTGTCCGATATGCACCGGTCCGTTCGCATACGGCAACGCCGTAGTAATCAGCGTTCTCTTAAAATGTTTTTCCATACCTTGTGTTCTCTTTTTGAGGGGCAAAGGTACGGAATAATTTGGTTAGACGAAAAAGAATAATTTCCTTTGTGAGTGAGTTTCCTCTTAATGAGGCTAGGAACTTTACCTCTAATAATAATATATATGGGAAGAAGACATAAAAACAAGGTATAAAAAAAGAGCTTACCGCTAGGGGACATAAGGCGGAAGCTCTTGACATCATCGAAAAAGGTAATTTCTTCGACAAAAAGAAGATTATTATAATAAAGATCGAAGATAAGATTTACACAGCGTCCATTACTACTTCCGAGAAGGGGACTTTAATCTCGTTTATTTAAATCCAAACCTATACACCAGCGCCAACCGGAAATTAAGCATGAAATGGGTCGCCGAGAAATTCTCCGTAGTCTCGCTCACCTGTGCATCATAATCCCGCTCGTAAGTGGAAGCATCAAAGATAATTCGTGAGCCAAAGCCAAACCCAGCCTCAAAAGCGAAATTCCCGGAGATAGGTTGCAAATAATTCAGCATCGCCCCGATACCGAAGAACTGTCCAGTCTCTCCATGTCCTAACGGCTCATTATCGCGCACGTTGAAGTTTCCGTATTTCATCTGCAAGCCCACGTTGAATCCCCGATAAGTACCATCATCGTTAAACCATAGTCGAGGCTCCAAAGATAGCACCGACACTCCCCACAAATTATTAGGATTCCCTTTATAACCAAACCGAGAATACATACCTCCCAATACGACAGAACCCCAACCTCCAAACATATACTCCAATTCCAAGTTTGGCATGATAGACCCTGTCTTCAATTCCGCTCCCTCCTTACCGACACTTAAACCCGGGGGAACCGTCATCCAAGGCAGTACATTCGTCCTAACAGTCAAATTTGTCATTTGGAAAGTAGGATAGACTTTCTCCATCGTCACGGCACGAGTCTCCGCCTGTCGGGGCTGATATGCGGTAGACTGCCGTTCCGGAGCTTGAGGCTCAGGGGTTACAGCTACCGTTGCCTGCCGAGTAATCTCAGGTTCCGTCCGAGCCGGTTGAGAGACTACCGGCGTTTGCCTCACCTTCTCCTGCGCAGGAGGAGCCACCGGAACCATCGCCCCTTCCTCATAAGGAAGATCGGCCTTATTGCTGATCACGACATAAGCGAACACCTCATCATCCACGCAAAGATCCGGATCATTGAGCACGTAAATATAAGGGACCTCCGTATATCGTTTTAGGCTTGCCGAGATAGCAGGTATAGACTGATCCGTGGAATAAAAGATCTGCTTATTGGCAAACTCCGGCATAGCGAAATAAAGCAGATACACATGCACGCTATTCCCCCATTCCCCGCTACGGTCTACATAGAAGGAGATTTGTTTATTATCAAGCTCGTATTTGTTTTTCAGATATTTCCTCACGGTATTCCCCCGCCACATGGCAGTGTTGACAGCGTTTTTGGATACCGCTCCTGTCTCAGTATAGATATGCGAGACGATCAGCACATGAAACTCCCCATCCATCAAAGGATTCATCACCGGCCAGATTTTCCGATTGAGTCGCTCCATCTCTATTGAATTATTCCCGTAGGTAGCTTGTAGATCAGCCTCTCCGGGTATAAAGGAAAACAAGAATGAATCGCCCTTGGATTTCTCATTCTCCGATTGCCCATGGGCCATAAAGATTGAGAGAAGCGAAAAACTGAATAGAATAATTAGCGAATGTCTCATACCTTGTTCTTTATGTTATATTTTTTGCAAAGTTACTACAAAAAGTAAGATACGTAATATCATTACACTTGGAAATCGGACGGAGAATCTGGATAAATGGAGACAATCACTCGTAAGGATTGACCTCGACCGGTATCTCGACAATCTCTACCGTTCCGTTTACATTAATGGTCAACGTTAATGTGCCTTGCGTGTTCGCAAGACTGTATTGTACGCTGTAGTTCTTGGTGGCGGCGGTGGTGGAAGTCGTTTCCGATTCCCGTATCTGCGACGAGGTGTCGAATGTCTTGCTCTCGTCCGCGATCAGCTTGCCTGCTATATGGATAAACACATTCGAGAGGCCGGGTTTCACGAACAAGGTCTTGCCGGCTTCCAAGGTATTCTCGGTGGATAGCAGGGAATATCTCTGGCTTTCGCCCGAAGGCAGGGAGCTTTCAGAGCCGGTGTACACATAAAGCTCGGTGATCGTAGCCATCTTCTGCAATTCGGCGAACGTTCCCTGATCGATCGTGATGATCGAGTTGGTGAGCGTGGCGGTGATAGAGGCCTTTGCAGCCGCAGCGTTGGGAGTGACGGTTACGGTTTCCGTTGTCTTCCCCGCAAGCATGGGGCTGTCGAACTGCAAATCGCCGGTCATTTGGCTGTACGTAGCCGATAGTTCCGTATAGGTACCGGCGGGAACGGCTCTTGTGACCCCATTGGCAAAATCAGAGGATTTGCCTAAAGTAATAGAGCTGCCCTCTTTTGTCCCGGTGATCACCAGATTGTTTTTAACTTCGTCACTAATCGTGACCGTTGATGTAGCTTTCGTTGTTACATTGACGGAGGCATCCGCCTCAAGGGCAAGGCTAAGCTTGCCGGTCTCGGCGATAGCCGAGGGGCTTCCGGAATCCTCTAGGATGTTGCTACAGGAGGGGAGGAAACCTAAAGCGAAGGCGGTTAGGCCTAATAGAAATGTTTGTTTCATATTGTTATTTTATTACACTCTTATCTATAATTAATTTTCACATAATAGACCTTTGAATGAGCGGAACTTAATCCATAACTATTATTACATTTTACATAATTATTAGAAGATGTCATCGTAGATGATACGGTACCTTCTTTGGTTTCTTTCCCCCAAAAAGAAACTTTTGTTGAAAATAATGTACTCTGGCCTAAATTTAAAGTAAAGGTATTATCAGCTGTCGCTGTTTGCACATAATACTTCGTTGCAACATCTACATTCACATTCCCTGGAATATAAAAATTCAATGTTATTGATTGAGAACCTGAACCAGCCACCCCTCCCAATTGCACAGAACCACTATCCCAGCTAATTTTTCCATCGCCTGTCCATGGATGATCCCCCGTATTACTCGGCGGTTCTGCCTTATACGGCAACCCCGTCACATGGCAATCAATCGGATTAGAAACTTTCTCTGTCCCATCAAAAGTAACCGTCGCAGTCAGGACGTGCTTTTGCCAAGCAAGGGAAGTGAAACTTGCTTTTGCACCATAGGCAAACTCTCCTGATTCTTGTCCGGTATCCGTTTTATAAGAACTCTTCAACAAACTCGAATAATTCGGATTATTCAATATACCCTCAGCTATACTTGCCGTAGCCACGATATCAACAATGCTTGATCCATCCATCGCATTCGCAGCGGTAGGATTATTCTCTTCCGCATAAACCGAATAACTCGTGCGACCGGAAACACTTACGGAGAAGTCCGGCTCTGTAACCGCAACATCTACCGGAGGAAGCGTAAGCTCCTCGCCTGTTCGCAGTCTAATAGAGGTAGACAACTTACATCCCTTCGGGACATACGGCCATCCCTCCACCACAGTCATGGCACCAGTAAGATTATTACCTGAATAAGTCCGGATAGGCGTGTCATTGTATAAAGCACTGATTGTCCAAGTATCTACCAACTCAATAGGAACCCCTTCCGCTACACAGCCCAACGTTATCCTAGAACCCGTCAGCAGACCTTCTTCATACGTTGGTGTAGCAAGTGCTTGCATCTGTATGTTCGAGAAAATAGACAAATCCGGATCACACTGAACGATATATTGCTTACAAGCCTCCGCTTGATCAATCAAGTCCCATCCCTTCGGGGTCGCCGGCTTGTCCAATAGATTCGTACCTTCGAACAGAGCTTTCACCGTCTGCCCGGAACGAACAAACAAGGTTCCCTCCGAAACCTCATGGGTAGCTAAAACATCGGAGGCTTCTCCCACCTCTACCGTCAGTTGCCAAGTCTTATAATGCTTTCTCAGATTTTCACTCACCGCAGCCACCAACATCGTATTCGCCAAGGAAGTCTCAATGGATTCCACCAAGCTCTCTCCCGGCACGATACGCACCTCCTTGGAACCATAAAAATAAGGACTCTCTTGGATCAGTTCATTCGTTCCCGCATATACCTCCAGAGTATAAATGCTCGTAGGCAACTCCAAGTTCTGCCCCTCTATCTCTGAAAAGGGTTTCGGATACCCTTCATACGAAGTACCCCCTTGCTTAATATCAATCATGAAATCCGTTTTCGCGGGAATATACGTATCGGGCAACGTAAGCGTTCCCGCCTTCGTCTCCACCTCCGCGGAAACAGCGGCCGAGATATCCCCCAGCGTAAGCCGGAGATACCCTGTGCCCTCCCCCTTCGGGGCAGAAAGCTCCTCGCCCACGCAAGCGGAGAGTGTCGCGAGCAGGGCGAAGAAGGGTAAATATATGTACAAGTGAATATGTCTCATTGCTTTCATCCTATCGTTTGTTTTCCTTATTGTTAGTCGTAAATCAATTCACATTCATCCAGCCAAAGCTTGCTACCCTCGCCACCCGTGAAGTAATCGCCATACTTGCTAGCAGAAGCGACTACCACGATGTATTTAGGCGTACGGTTCGTGTAGCGGTAATCCAGCACGATATCCGCTTGCGTCCACGAGGAGACAGGCTCGCCTTTCGTCAGCTCGCCGTAAGCGATCACTTTCGGATCCGAAGGGTCAAAGAGCTGACGTTCGGAAGGCCGAGTACGGATCTCCAGCGGAGCGTCCCAGTCAGTCAAGGCGATATAGACCTGACACGAGTCCGGGCGACCTACCAAATATTTGAAATCATCGTCGCCCGACTTGTTGATCGGAACGCAATTGTATTTATAATGGATCCGCAACTTCGAGGGGAAGCTCGTGAAGGGACGGCCGAATTGCAACACACCGTTCGTCCCATCTGTCCGCACGTAAGTACCCGTAAAGATGTTGCCGGCGGCAAACTTCAGGACGATATATTTCGATTCCAACGAGGCCGCCTGCCCGCTTCCCGTGCTCGTCTCGGTAGTAGGCGTGGAGTTGCTGTTACCCACGGTGGTAGCCCCTTTGTTTCCTGTATCCCAGAAGGAGGTTCCTCCCTCCGCCCAAGGCTGCCAAAGCGTATTCTTGCCTACGGCCACGGAACTCCAGTCATCAAATCCACCGTTTGTCAAGGGCACCGCCTCCACCGTGGTAAAAGATTGCTCCTCTCCCGCTGTTCCATCTACCGATACCCGGTATTGGTAGGCAGTGGCAGCCTTCAGTCCCGTCAGCGAGGCCGTAAAGGAGGTACCGGACACCTTCACAGCCGAAGCCGCCAACGTGCTCCAAGCCGCGTCCGCCTGTCGCTTATACTCCACGACCGGTGTCTTCCCGCTCTGGATCTTTCCGGAAAGCGTAGCACGGGTTACCATCGCAAAAGCTTCCGCACCACTTGCGTTACTCTCCTTATGATAGACGAAGACATTCCATTTCGACATCGTCTCCTCCCAGTTATACCCCACATAGAACTGCCGGGGACCTTTCGAATAATCTTTCTCCGCCGGATCGGTAGGATCCGGTTCCACACGCCCGAACTCCCCACCAAGCATCATGCTGTTCACTTGCAGGTCGCTTAACGATTGATCCGGAGATACATAGATAATCACGTTACGGTTCACCGGATCGATCACGGCATCCGCCACTTGCCCCGTCACGTCCACTTCTCGTTTGATCAATTGCGTCACCGACACCTTCCAGACATATTCCTGATACGTTTTCACCGTAAAGGAAACCGGCTTGGTAAAATCCACCCGCGTATTCGCATCGGAAGAGATACTGTCCAAAGAGGCGAAACCCGTTGTCGGGAAACGGAGTATATCCGCACACGCAGCCGAATCGGCCATCAAGGTAGCTCCCTCTGTCACTTTCAAGGATTTTATCTTCAAACGGGAGAGATCCACCGAGTCGTTCACGAATAGGGTCACCGTGCGGGCCTTCGCATCGATCGTAGCCTCCACGCTCTGTCCCTCCTCACCGGCACGCTGCCCTTCCACCGTCATCGAAAGGATGGCTCCCTCCAACAACGGATAAGGGATATCATCTTCAATCACGCAAGCGGTCAATGATAACAGACATATTATATAACAGATTATATTTCGATTCCTCATCTTCATTCCTTACAGATAAAACGTCATACCAATATTGATCGAGAAGAGATTGATCTTGAAATTTCCGGAAGAGACCCGCTGCCGTCCCTCCTCTACTTTGTTTGTTTCTTGATCGATCCACTTGAAGTCGAAGCCCATCACACCAACCGACACCTCTACCGCCGACCAATCCGTGATAAACGCCGTCATACCCGGGGCGAAACCGATCTGCATATTCTGTACTGTTTGATACGAGCCGTCATACTCCGCACCGGAACCGGTAGAGTTCTTTCCCGTGCCATACCCATACGTCAACCGAGCCTCATTGAAAAGACCGAAGATCTTGCTCTTACCGATCGGCATATACGTCCGAATAAAGCAAGAGGCCTCATATTTATGCTCCAGATAATACAAGTTCTTTAAACTGATATTGAAATCCTCACCCAAGTTTAGGTCGAAATTACCAAGATCCAAGTAATTCCGCTTATAGGCGAAACGTGCCCCCATAGAAATATTATCGCGAAAGAAATAACCAAAATAAGGGCTTACGCTGAAGTCGTATCCCTTCCCCTCAATATCTTTGAGGACGAGGAAATTCAGGTTACTCTCGTTATGCTCCGAATAAGATATCGTACCACCAGCCATCCATGTTCCTTTAGGAATAAAGACTGTCTTCTGTATCTCACGGTCGATACGTTGCATACGCCGTTGAGCCTGTGCCTCACCGACACCACTCAACAACAAAAAAAATACACCCAATAGGGGAACTATCAAAGTCTTATACATTATTCACCTTCTATTTAAATTCAAATATCTCCGGACGAACCTCGCTGACCTTCCACACGCCTAATTCCCCGAGCCTAAGAGCTTGGGGGAATCACCGTAAATGAGTTCGAGGTCATCGAGGTACAGCATGCTACTTGTACTTCCCGTAAAATAATCGCCATACTTGCTCGAAGAGAAAACGATGATGATATGGGTCGGTTTCTCCACCAAGTTACGATAGGTCAAGTCAATCGTAAACTGCTTCCACTCAGAAGAGGCGACGCATTCCACATCGGGCAACGCACCATAGGCGATTACGTCAAAACCGCTGGCATCAGGTTTCCCGCTCTCCAAGATGGACATAAAGTCCTTGGAAGTCCCTACCATATCCGTATTATTCAACTGATACTTGCCATTCGTAAGGACGATATAGGCAGACCAAAGGTCTGTATCGCCTTTACCTACAGGCAAACCGCTTTGCGCATAATCAATTGTGCCGGTAGAATATTGGAACCAGCCGGTCAATTGGGTCGGACGGGCGGTGAAGGGTTGGCCGAAGTTGATCTTAGCACCATTCATATCAACCAAACCGCCAAAAGAACCTGTATAAAGACTGGCAGCGGCGAATTTCACTTTATATTGAGATTTGAGCTCAGCAGAAGTTGATCCGCTATGCTTTTTCTCTGAATTAGGTTGAGTCGGATTTATATTAACAGTACCTCCTAATCCCATAGTCGTTCCTTGATTACTAGAATCCCAATAAATACCAACCTTATTATACTCCTCTTCTGAAGTTGCGAACCAAGTCTTTGTTGTTGTTGTTCCAATCAACCCTTGTCCTTTGTTTGTCCTTTCAAACCAATCCTCAAGCCCTCCATTGTAAAGAACTGTAGCATTTTCTGTCGTAAACATCACCTCATCGCTCGCATACTGATCACTTTCCTTATTATAAACAAGACGATACGTGTACGCCGTACCCGGTTCCAAACTTGTCAAGGTAGCTTTATATTTCTCCCCCTCTTGCGTGGGAGCTAAGGTATTCCAATTCGCATCATCTTTCTTTTTCCACTCGAATCTCATCGCACTCGGATCCGGCACGAAAGATTCCGACTTAGACAAGATACTTCCTTCCAAATGGGCGAACCGGCTCCATAGCACGGCCGGAGTCTCCACACCTAATTGCGTAGAAGCGACCGTGGGCACCTCGAAGGTATAGGTATATTCCTTCTCTGAATCATCCGCCTCCACGGTAATTCCACCATTGCCAGAATCACCCAACTTGCAATTCAATATATAATGATCACGCGCCTTGACACCCGTAATCGGTTTCTCTAACGCCGGGAAAGGAGTCCCTGCCATATTAGTCACGGAAGTTTTCACAGTCAAATCCCCCACCGGAAAATAGACCACCCGCTCGGTTACGGAACAGGAGGCCAGTTGCGAATCTACTCCCGACACGGAAGAAGAGACCTCCATCGCCAAGCTCCGAAACACATTCAACACAGAGGCATCGAAACGAAATGTCACCTTCACGTTTGCCAACCGGCAAACAATCGAGGCAGATACCGAACTACCATCCACAGGAATGGTCACCGTTGTGGAACCCGTATAATAAGGGATACCCTCACCCGAGGCGTTCCCGTCAAAACCGTTTGAAGAAGCGGATATCGTATAATTCCCCGGGGGCAGCATCATTTCCTCCCCTTTCCACTCCAGATCAAAATTGTCCGTGCGTTTCACGATGTTCCCACTCGCATCCTTGATCTCCACATGCAGTTGCTTCGGATTATAATTCTCCGGGACAGCCGACTTGGTATTCGTACTCGACACCGTTGCCACATCCAAACGCAAATAGCCCATCTTACCCTGTAAAGAGGTATCTTCCTCTTTACAAGAGACTACAAACAGACAAGCAATGATAAACAAACCTATAGCCAGTATATTTCTCATAAGATATTATTCTGTTATAAACACCTTAAATACATTAGACTTACTTTCATTATTACCATCAACCACAGTAATATGGAATTCATGCCCCTTTCCCATGTCAGTCACTCCAGAAGTATTCAATAATGAAAAAAATGTATCTATAGGAAACTCGTACAACGTATCTGTTGATTTCGGAGCTTTAACCTCCGGATAATTTAAAGAAGTAAATAATGCTTCTACAGTCTTACCTTGTGATACCAAATCTACGCCAGTCAAAAAATCTAAACCTATTGAATTTGCCAACTCTAAAGCCTCCGGTAAAAGCTCATTCCCCGCAACAATCTTAACAGTCATACTTTTTATTTTACTGGGAGCTAACACCTTAGCCACAGCTTTAGGAAATTCCGCATCCTTTATTGAATAAGTTATATCCTCCGGCAAATTCAGCACCAAATCACCATCCCCTCCCGGAGTCGGGTCTGGGTCCGGCTTTGGATCCGGAGTCTGATTCTTATCATTCACCTCGATCTTCACCTCCGTATCCGAGTTGGCGAAAAGGACATTCACCGTAACATCGATACCGATCGTACCACTCGTTGGTGCGTCCGGAGCCTTCGGCTTCAAAGTGATAAGCAACGCATCACCACCCATGAAATTAGCACCATCATTCTCATCATATCCACTCTCCGCATCTTTCTTGTAATAAGGCTGGGAAAAAGTAACCGCATTCCCCGTAACAGTAGTCGCACGAATATTCAACGTAACAAATTCAGCTCCGTTCTCCTCGAAAGCATAATAACCGGCCTTGGGAGATGTACCTACCCTATTATCGTGGCTAATACTATACGCTATATCAGAGCCATCGTCCAAGGTAATCGTCCATGATTCAAACGCAGCCAGGAATTCCGGTGTATAGGTCAATTGGATCCGGCTGTTTCGCATCTTGCACTGCACGTTAGCCTGCGTATCCTTACCATTCTCGATCAACAAGTCCTTGTTGCCCATGTAATAAGGATAATCCATCTGCTTCTCCAATTCGCCCGGCGTATGCGAAACCACATTATACGTACCCACCGACAACTCAATAGAGGCGGGCAAATCGCTCACTCGATCATAATTCTTCGTATCACCCTTCACCTCTTCGCTCACGCCCACTATACTCACTACAAAATCATCCGTAGCGACCGCAGCCTTCGTCTGTACCTTCGGGGCAATCGCCTCTACCGACAAACGCAACAAACCAGACTCCTGCGAGTCCTTCTTACCCAAGATCTCTTCCCGCATCTCGCAAGAAGCCAAGCCCACCAACAAGCAAAGGGCCATTCCTATATGATTAAATACTTTCATTTCCTTTTATTATTTATTTCCAATTTGGGGGAATTATAATATCGATCGGCTCGTCTACCGTTGTCTCATCAATCGTGATCTCCAAGCCCAGCTGACCGTGGTTATAATTAGGTTTCACCTTCAATGTCCAACCTTGGTTCGGACTTAACGTCTTTGTCTGGACGATCGTAGCTTCCTTGGTCTCATACTCCACCTTTGGAGTCAAGGAGATCGTAGCCTTGACCGTCTCACCCGTCTTATCAACCTTTAGATACCAAGGTTCCGTATCATCCTTCACCCACGTAGCCGTTGTAGCTCCATTCAACGCCTTGGTATCATATACCACCTTATAATCGCTGAAATAGGTCGCCATCGTCGCATCGAAATCCACTTGCACTTTGGCGCAAGTAGGCACACACTCCACGGAGACCAGCTTGTCCAGATCGCCACCTTTCACGCCAAACGCTTTCTCTCCATACACATAAAACTCGTTCCGGGAAGCCACTTGCTCATTGCCGTAAAAAGCTTTAAGCATATATGCGCCTTCCTCCAACTCTATCGAAACTGGCCGGTCCTTAAACAAGTACTCACCCTTAATATTATCGCCCGAAAGGATCCGCAACGTATATTCATTTTTATCTTTATAGGCAGCCTCATCCACCGCCTTCGTTTTGGAACCGGAGGCGAATCCCGGCTGCGCATTCAGTTCGAGCGTGATCGTCCCCGTCCCTTTCGCCACAGGCACTCCACCCAACTCCTCCTGTTGGCAAGAGACCAGCGACAGGCATCCACCCAGCAGGCAGGCCATCCCCCAACTCGTAAACTTCATCTTTCTCATATCAATACTTTAAATACTATTCACACCTATTAGAATAAGGATATTCAAACCCAAATTCAACTGCAAAAGAACAACATCCCAACAACACGTACAAGGTCTGTTTATATGATTACCTATTCTTTTTTTTAGATTTCGCTTCTCACTACCACACATACAGAAGTGTTTAAGAGAATCACTATGTCCGATTTTTGCAAGCCGATGTTCTCTTTTTCAAATAGCACAAAGCGACAAGCCATCGCCCCCAACGTGGAAGAAAGATCGTTGCAAAATGACAATTTGTAATCTTAACTCCCGAAGAATCGATTATTCCGGGCAAAAGTACGTGCCGCTCCCAAATTTTCAAGAAAAAAACCGCAATCCACTGCTTAACAGCCCTATAGCCCAAAACGGCCTTTTATTCTAGCGAAAACAATTCATGCTAATTCATATTCGAAGCGTAAAAAAGGGAGATCCGGGGGCAAGAATCGGGTTATACCAGTATACGAATGACCATTCACGACTACTCACGATCCAGTTCTCGGCTACTTACGATGCCCAACGGCAGTATCGGCGTTGCCCAACGACACCTATCGTGCGTACTTTCGCCGCCTAAAAGGTATCCAAAACACGGTTTTCTCACAAAAAAGGCCGATTATTACCTGTGTACTCCCGCTATTTTTGGAAGCCTAGAAAACAGTCTTGTCACGATATGCGGAACCTTTTGATCAAAACGTCACAAAAGAAAGAATTCCGATAACAAATGTGCTTTCCGGCAAAAGTGGAGCTCAATCCTACCAAGTACAAGAAATATTCTGCGAAAAGACACGACAAGTCTTTGAAAATATCTACTTTTGCCAAGTATTCATGCTTAAGGAATGATAAGAGAGACATGGAAAAAGACATCCCTAAAATAGACCTGCCCCAAGATTGGGTCATCGGGAAGCTCACGGCCGGAGATATTGGATTGCTGAACCTCTACGCCAATTATCCCTGCCGGCTGAAAGCGGGGATCTTCGTGCTCTGTCTGGGAGGAGAGGTGGAGGCTTCTATCAACTTGACGCAGTTCAAGGTAGAACCAGGAAGTTTTATCACGATCTTACCGGGTAGCATTTTCCAGATTCATAAGGTAGATGGAGATCTGCAAATCTATTTCATGGGATTCTCGTCCGATTTCCTTAGTAAGGCAAGCGCAAGTAAATCGGGTATAGATATGCACTATATCGTGAAAGAAAATCCGATCTATCAACCGAAAGAAAAAGCACTACCTCTGTTGAAAGATTATTTCGAGTTGCTGATCAAGACGTACGATATTTGTGGCTCCCAATTGAACAGGAATGTTATCAATCATCTGTTTGGCGGTATATTAATGGGGGTTAGCTCCATGTATAAAGATCAAATGACAGACAAGGCAAATCTCTCTAAAGCAGAGCAAATCAGCAAGAACTTCACACAACTAGTAATGCAAAACTACACCATGCAACGATCCGTTGCATGGTATGCCAAGCGGCTTGGCATCACACAAGCGCATCTAAGCAGCATTATCAAACAAACCACCGGAAAAACTTGCGTGGAGATCATCACCTCCATGGTAATCATGGACGCAAAGGCTCAGCTGAAATCAACAAACCTTTCCATACACGACATAGCCTATGCGCTTAATTTCACGAATATGTCTTTTTTCGGGAAATACTTCAAGCGCCACGTGGGTATGAGCCCGCAGGAATATCGGAATAGTTAAGTTGATACTCACATCCCCCAATTCTCCCTATCCAAACTCCTATACTGTATCGCCTCCGCCAAATGCCGAACTTCGATATGTTCCGAATTATCCAAGTCCGCTATCGTGCGGGAGACTTTCAGGATACGGTCATAGGCACGAGCGGAGAGGCAGAGACGTTGCATGGCGGTTTTGAGGATGGAGAGGCCGGAAGCGTCGGGAACGGCGTACTGATGGAGTAGCTTGGAGTTCATCTGGGCGTTGCAATAAATACCCTCATAAGCGGCAAAACGCCTTTCCTGGATCGCACGGGCTTTTATGACCCGCTCACGGATAGCGATACTAGGCTCTGAGGGCTGTTGCTCGGAAATCTTCTCGAAAGGGACAGGGACAATCTCTATCTGGATATCGATACGGTCCAATAAAGGGCCGGAAATGCGGTTCATATATTTCTGGACGGCTCCGGGAGAACAGAGGCAAGGACGGTCCGGATGGTTGTAGTAGCCGCAGGGACAAGGATTCATGGAGGCCACAAGCATAAAGCCGGCCGGATATTCCACCGTGAAACGGGCACGGGAGATATTGATCACTCGATCTTCCAATGGCTGCCGCATGACTTCCAAGACACTCCTGTTAAATTCCGGCAACTCATCCAAAAAAAGGACACCATTATGAGCCAAGCTGATCTCTCCCGGCTGCGGGAAAGTGCCACCTCCTACCATAGCGACATTAGAGATCGTATGATGGGGAGAGCGAAAAGGACGTTGTACCATCAAGGAGGTGCCACCTCCTATCTTACCGGCTACGGAATGGATTTTAGTTGTTTCCAAGGACTCATGCAAGGTAAAAGGGGGCAAGATCGTGGGGAGACGCTTCGCCAACATGGACTTGCCACTTCCGGGAGGGCCTACCATGATCAGATTATGTCCGCCGGCTGCGGCCACCTCCATCGCACGCTTCACGTTCTCTTGTCCCCGGACATCGGAGAAATCGCAATCAAACAATTGCTGGCGGTCGTAAAACTCCTTACGGGTATCAATAACCGTAGGCCGCAATGTAGGTTTACCCTCCATAAACTCCAGCACCTCTTTGATATTCGAAGCTCCATACACTTCCAGATCGTTCACCACCGCAGCCTCACAAGCGTTTTGCTTGGGTAAGATAAAGCCCTTAAAGCCTTCTTCCCTAGCCTTGATAGCAATAGGCAATGCCCCTTTTATCGGTTGGAGGCTCCCGTCCATAGAAAGCTCGCCCATCAATACGAATTTGGATAAGTTGGATGAATCTATCTGCTCTGCCGCCGCCAGAATACCGATCGCCAAAGGCAGATCATAAGAAGACCCTTCCTTACGGATATCTGCGGGAGCCATATTAATAACGATACGATTACGGGGGAATTTATAACCACATACTTGAAGAGCCGAGATAATGCGTTCATGGCTCTCACGAACAGCCACGTCCGGAAGACCGACTAAAAAGAATTGGATACCTTTGGAACAGTTCACTTCTACGGTAACGACCGTAGCGGAAATCCCCTGCACGGCAGCGGCATAAGATTTTACTAACATAGTTAAGAATTTTGAGTTACTAATTACAAATTAAAACCGGAATCTCCTGTTTTCAATCGCTCAGTCTTCGAACAAGTTCTCCAGTGTTTGCTTGATCTCGATTCCATTCTCTGTTTTCATCAAGATCTTATGATCCTCATCTATCAAGAAACAGCGTGGCAATACGCTTACGTTATACAGATCTATCAACATAGCCGCTTGTCCGGCCGAATCTGTTACCAGGTTCCACGCTATACTATCCTTCTTCAGTACATCCCGGACATTATCCGGATTATCGTCCAAGCTAACCAAAAGAATATCCAACTGATCTTTCGGATATTTCATCGCTACCTTATCCAGATATAGATCCTCTGTCTGGCACATATCACACCAAGGAGCGGTAAACGTCAGTAATAAATACTTCTGCGGGAAAGAATCCAAACTTACCGTATTCCCATAAATATTCCTTACGGAGAAATCTGGGGCTTCCGCACCCAAAGCCGTACGTTTCGCACGGGCGCTATATTGCTCCAGCTCCTTTACCAGATAAAAGTCTTTCAACCTTGGATTCAATAACGCCAACAACTCATCAATTTTACGAGTATCATCGGGATCTGAGAAAAAAGATTGAATCAAGACAACGGATGCCTCTTCATTCGGGTTCTCTTTCACGTACCGGATCGCTTCCTCGCTCAATTGCATATTAACATTCGCCAAACGAGCGGCGATATCCGTCTCCTCGATCGTATCGTTCAAATCCTTGCTATTTAAAGAATTTGATAAATTTGTCAATTCCGTCAATAAAGGAGCGATTTTCTTCTTAAAAGCGGTCAACTTATCATTTGTCCGTCCCCCCTTTACCTGCAATAGCAATGGAGAGTTAGCGTCGCCCGTGATTTTCACGGTTTCTCCCGGTTCCAGATAAGCCGTAACCCAATGCTCTTTATCCGCAAAGAAGATAGTCACACAATGGAAACCCGCTTCATTTTGATCGATCTGGAACTGCCCGGGTTTCGTACAAGCCACTGTATCAACCACTTTATAATTATCCTTCTCAAATACAGCATATACGGTTTGATCTTCCAGATTAGAAAGTTCCCCTTCAATCCGATAGACATAATCCTTGCCACAAGATGACAAACAAATTATAAAGCCAATAATAAGTGCCAGTTTTTTTATCATTACTCCTTTTTAAGCTCTTCTTATAACAGATAATCCGGTCTAAAGGTAGGAATATTTTTTAAAACTACTTCACATTTATAATAAAATTAACGCAGTTATCATAAAAAAAGCGCAGAATTAGTAATTCCACGCTTTTTTATAAAGATATTTTTAAACCTTGACCTTTTTTGATCAAGGTTTTTTAAGCAATTATAACTGAGGACCAGCAGCAACCAATGCCTTACCAGCTTCGTTGCCCGTGAACTTAGCGAAGTTCTTCTGGAAGCGAGCAGCCAAATCCTTCGCTTTCTCATCCCATTGAGCAGGATCAGCATAGGTATCGCGAGGATCTAAGATCTTCGGATCTACGCCCGGTAATGCAGTCGGAACCTCGAAGTCGAAATACGGGATCTTCTTTGTCGGAGCCTCGTTGATAGAACCATCAAGGATAGCGTCGATGATACCTCTTGTATCTTTGATAGAGATACGTTTGCCGCTACCGTTCCAACCGGTGTTCACCAAGTAAGCCTTAGCGCCAGTCATTTCCATCTTCTTAACCAACTCTTCGCCGTATTTTGTCGGGTGCAATGACAAGAAAGCAGCACCGAAACAAGCGGAGAATGTAGGAGTCGGTTCCGTGATACCACGCTCTGTACCTGCTAATTTAGCGGTAAATCCAGACAAGAAGTAGTATTGAGTTTGCTCCGGAGTCAAGATAGATACTGGAGGCAATACACCGAATGCGTCAGCAGACAAGAAGATAACTTGTTTTGCGTGCGGGCCTTTAGAAACCGGCTTAACGATGTTCTCGATGTGATAGATCGGATAAGAAACACGAGTGTTCTCTGTAACTGACTTATCAGCGAAATCGATCTTACCATCAGCGGCAACTGTTACGTTCTCAAGAAGAGCATCACGTTTGATAGCGTTGTAGATATCCGGCTCGCTCTCTTTATCCAAGTTGATAACCTTAGCGTAGCAACCACCCTCGTAGTTGAATACACCTTCGTTATCCCATCCGTGCTCATCGTCACCGATCAACAAACGTTTCGGGTCCGTAGACAAAGTAGTCTTACCAGTACCAGACAAACCGAAGAAGATAGCTGAGCTCTTGCCCTCTTTATCCGTGTTAGCGGAGCAGTGCATAGAAGCGATACCACGCAACGGGTTCAAGTAGTTCATGATAGAGAAGATACCCTTCTTCATCTCACCACCGTACCAAGTATTCAAGATAACTTGCTCTTTAGTCTTCAAGTTGAAAACAGTAGCAGTCTCAGAGTTCAAGCCTAATTCTTTGTAGTTGTCAACTTTAGCCTTAGCTGCGTTGAAAGAAACGAAATCAGGTTCGCCGTAGTTAGCCAATTCCTCAGCTGTCGGACGGATGAACATATTAGTTACGAAGTGAGCTTGCCAAGCAACCTCCATGATGAAACGTACTTTCAAACGAGTAGCCTCGTTAGCGCCACAGAATGTATCGACAACGAACAAACGTTTGCCAGACAATTCTTTTACGGCTTTAGCCTTCAAGTCTGCCCAAGCAGCCTCAGAACAAGGCTTGTTATCATTCTTATATTCATCAGAAGTCCACCATACAGAATCTTCGCTGGCTTCATTCTTTACGAAAAATTTATCTTTAGGAGAACGACCTGTATAAATACCAGTCATCACGTTTACAGCACCTAGCTCAGTTACTTGGCCTTTCTCGAAGCCTTCCAAACTCGGTTTAGTTTCTTCTGCGAACAGAACATCATAAGACGGATTGTGAACGATTTCTTTCACATCAACAATTCCGTACTTGCTTAAATCTAAATTAGCCATCTTGAATTTAATTTAAATGATTGACTTTATATAACTTTTCTCTCTACTCTAGTTCGATACGGTGAGTCTTTCCGACCTTTTGGAGCTTGCTGCGACTCCACCTTGTTAACCGCGGTACAAAAGTAATATTTTTTTTTATCGTACACAGCTTATTAAGGAAATTTTTCAGTAATAATTACTCTTTTCCATGCAATTAACAAAACCCTTAGTCTATTTGTAATATGGAGTTTACAAATCATATACTTTTAGCTAGCATCTCAACTATTTCCGAAGTTGTCATCATAGGTATTCGCTTTTATTGTGACTGAAACAAAGATATATACTTTTTTCCGCACAAACAAATCCAGCGTATAAATATAAGAAAGGCGCAGGATAAATATCTTGCGCCTTCTCTTATATCCAATCAGAAATATATTACTTTACCTCCCAAATCTCACCTTTCATCAAAAGGTCGTGTAATTTACGTGTAGGATTCTTCGCTTGTACCTCCTCGATTTGCTGGTGGACAGCCTCATCATAGGTCGGTCCCTCCACATCTCGTATTACGCCTAACGCGATTGGCATATCACCGCTCATCATGGCAAGCATCATATGCAAGGTGTTATCCTTCTCATGGGCGTCGTGTACCAATACGTCATCCATCGTATAACCATCTTGTCCGATCGTTACGGATTTCAGTTTTAGGCCGTCTAGCACAAGGCCTTTATCCATGTTAGCGCCGTAAACCATTTTCTCGCCATGGCGAAGGAAAATCGTACGATCCGCACGGTATGCCTTATCAACGATCCCCTTATGGATACCATCATTAAAGATCACGCAGTTTACCAACACTTCCGTAACGGAAGCGCCTTTATGACGGGCGGAAGCCGTCAATACCTCGGTCGTATTCTTCAAATCCACATCGATCGAGCGGGCGAAGAAATTACCACGGGCACCCAATGCCAACTCAGCCGGCACAAACGGATCTTCCACCGTTCCATACGGAGAGCTCTTGGATACGAAACCACGGTCGGATGTCGGGGAATACTGCCCCTTCGTCAAACCATAGATCTTATTGTTGAAAAGAACGATATTCAAGTCGATATTACGACGGACAGCGTGGATAAAATGATTACCGCCGATAGCCAAGCAGTCGCCATCACCCGTAATCAACCATACGCTCAAGTCCGGGCGAGCCGTCTTTACGCCGGTAGCGATAGCCGCTCCACGACCATGGATCGTATGGAAGCCATACGTATTCATATAATAAGGTAAGCGGGAAGAACAGCCGATACCTGAGATAACTGCCATATTGTGAGGAGCCACTCCTACCTCGGCCATAGCCTTATGCAGGCAATTCAGTACCGCATGGTCGCCACAACCCGGGCACCAACGTACGTACTGGTCGCTTTTATAATCTTTCGGTTGAAATTTAGTTTCTTCTGTTGTCATCTTTTAAGCCTCCAATATTTTAGTGAATTCCTCAACTAATCTCGCAACGACAAAAGGTTGTCCCTTTACACGATTGAAGCGATACGGGTTAAATCCGGGTACCTTTCCACGTAAATAGTTAGCGAACTGGCCGTTATTTTGCTCAGCCACCACCACTTTCTTATACTTAGAAAGAACCTCAGCCGTATTCTTAGGCAGCGGGTTGATAAACTTGAAGTGAGCGAAAGCCACCTTCTTGCCATTCTCCTGCATCGTCTCCATCGCCTCGTAAAGGTGTCCGTAGGTTCCACCCCAACCAACGATCAATAAATCAGCGTCCTCATCTCCGATCACTTCCAGTTCGGGGATATAGTCGGCGATCTTATCGATCTTAGCCTGACGGGTCGTCACCATCTTCTGGTGGTTAGCCGGATCGGTAGAGATTGCGCTCGTCTCGTAGTCTTTCTCCAGACCGCCCAGACGATGAGCGAAACCTTCCGTTCCCGGAATCGCCCAGTAACGAACCAAGCTTTCCTTGTTACGACGATACGCCTTCCAAACTTTCTCGTCTTGATAATTAGCTACGTAATTCGGCTTAATCTCCGGATATTTATCCATTTCCGGAATTCTCCAAGCGGAAGAACCGTTAGCGATAAAGGCATCGGTCAACAAGATAACCGGAGTCATATGCTCCACGGCCAACTTACCCGCCCAAAATGCGGCATCAAAACAATCAGTCGGCGTAGAGGCCGCTATTACCACGGCAGGGCTCTCACCATTACGGCCATACAGAGCCTGCATCAAGTCCGTTTGCTCGCTCTTCGTCGGCAAGCCCGTAGAAGGACCGCCACGCTGAACATCGATAATCACCAAAGGCAACTCGGCGATTACAGCCAAACCGATCGCCTCGCTCTTCAAGGCAAGACCCGGTCCGGAAGTAGACGTAGCCGCCAAGCAACCGGCGAAACTAGCTCCGATAGAAGTACAGATACCGGCGATCTCATCCTCGGCCTGAACCGTGATAACGCCTAAATCCTTACGTTTAGATAATTCATGTAAAATATCAGTAGCCGGAGTGATCGGGTAACTACCCAAGAACAACTGCAAACCAGCTTTCTCGGCAGCGGCTATCAAACCATAGGAAGTAGCCTTATTACCATTCACGTCCGTATAGAATCCGGGCTCGGCTTTCTTACTCTCGATACGATACGTAGAAACCGAGGCATGGATATTATTACCATAATTATAACCGTCCGTCAAAGCCTTGATATTAGCTTGGGCGATAACCGGTTTCTTAGCGAACTTATTCTGCAACATGTGCATAGCCTCCTCCAGCGGACGCTCGAACAACCAGCAAACAAGTCCTAAGGCGAACATATTCTTACAGCGAAGAGCCGATTTATTGTCCAAGCCAAACTCAACCAATCCGTCTTTTACCATCGTAGAGATCGGAGCGGCAACAACCTGCACGCCAGTCAATCCCAGCTCAGTAAACGGATCATCGGTCGTAAACAAGGCCTTATCCAAATCACTTTTCTTGAAAGAGTCCGTGTCGATTAAAACAATCGCATTGGGTTTTAGGTGTTTTACGTTCACCTTTAGCGCGGCGGGATTCATGGCCACCAATACGTCGGCCTTATCACCGGGTGTGAAGATCTTGCGCGATCCCAAGTGCACTTGGAATCCAGATACACCACTTAGTGTTCCTTGTGGAGCACGTACTTCTGCCGGATAGTCTGGGAATGTAGAAATCTCGTTCCCGAAAACCGCGGACAGGTTTGAAAAGATTGTACCGGTTAACTGCATACCATCTCCCGAGTCTCCCGAGAAACGAATTACAACCTTCTCCAGCGTCTTAACTTTTGTCTGTTCTGCCATAATATACTTTATTAGCTTTATCGCTTATTGGTATTTAGATCGTCCGCAAAGTAAAGCATAAACTTTGCGAGTTCAAAACTTTTCCGCATCAAAAAGCAGAGAGGTATAGATCAAGATTATTAGATGATAGATTAAAATGATTAGACACATAACTATTCACTGTCTTCCCGTAATACATATATACTCCCGCCCTAAAGCCCTTATCCGATTTGATCATTCCTTGCACGGAACCGGCGTCGCCCAACGACAATAATAAAGGCACGAATATATTACTATAAGCCATCGAGGTAGTACGAGCCACCCGGTTGCTGATATTCAGTTTACAATAATGTAATACCCCATATTGCTCGAACACCGCGGGATCTTCCCTCGACAAGCAGCATGTCGTCTCAAAGCAACCGCCTTGGCTTACCCTCAGATCGATCACCAAAGCTCCCTTTTTCATCGTACGCACCAAGTCCGTAGCGATAATATAGCGATGTCTCGTATTAATATAACGCATCGCCCCGATCACCACGTCAGCGCTACGAAACGCGTTATGCAGCACATTCGGATGGAACGTGGAAGTAAAAAGCCCTTGCCCCAAGACCTGTTGTATTATACGCAATTTATTGATATCATCATCGAATACTTTCACGGATGCTCCCAAGGCCAATGCGGCACGCGCGGCCACGGTCCCGGCGTTTCCGGCCCCGATGATCACCACTTCCGTAGGGGATACGCCCGGGATACCGCCTAATAAGATCCCTTTACCTCCTTGGGTATTGCTCAACAGCTCGGAAGCGATCGTTATGGAAGCCGCCCCCTCGATCTCGGAAGTGACATTCAGCACCGGGAAACGATTATATTCATCCGCCATCAACTCATAAGAGATAGCGGTAATCCGTTTCGCCATCATCAACTCGAAAGCCTCTTGAGCGAATAAATTAAACTGCACCAATGAGAAAACGGTCGTGCGAGGTCTCATAAGCGCGATTTCCACCGGCAACGGAGGCAATATCTTCAAGATCAGATCCGCTTGGAAAACTTCCGCGGGCGTATCGACAATCTCCGCCCCCGCCTCCGAGAAATGATTATCGGAATAGTTGATGCCTAATCCGGCGCCACTTTCCACCAGCACCCGGTGACCGCAATCGGTCAGCATATCCACTGCCTCCGGAGTCAACGGCAAACGTTTTTCCGCCTCGCATCGTTCACGAGGAATACCGATAAGCAAACGGTTATTCACCTTGCTGATCTCTTTCAATAATTCCTGCGGGATATAGGCCCCCTGTGCCTGCCGGCCGTCGTTCGCTTCCATATGCTATAGGATTTTCATTAACGCGTTCGATATGTCATGTACATCAGATTCTGTTAACATCTTCTCGGCATCAAACGTTATGGACGCCTTCGTATAAAACGGATTCCTTTTCTCCAGACTCTCGGCGATAAACGCCCTCAGTTCCTCCCCGGAACGTCCTTTCAACACCGGACGGGTATGTTTGCACAACTCCAGACGCTTCGCCAGCTCCTCGACTGACACCTTTAAGTAAACCGTCGTGCCAGAAGCGTTCATAAACTCCATGTTATCGAAAAAGCAAGGAGCGCCTCCTCCCGTGGAGATCAGCACGTCCTCAAACTCAGCGACCTCGTGAAGCATATTCCGTTCTATCTCTCGGAAAGCCTCCTCCCCTCTCTCGGCGAATATCTGCGAAACGGCCTTATGATAACGCCCTTCGATATAGTAATCAAGATCTATGAACGAAAGACCGGCGAGCTTGGCAAGCTCTTTTCCCACCGTTGTCTTGCCCGCTCCCATATATCCGACCAAAAAAACACGTTTCATACGTTATTATAATAGTTTTCGCAAATGTAAACTTTTTCCGGGAACTCCATCTTCTTTATTCCTAAGAATCAATAAAAAAATCATAGGCCAATGGCTTTTACTGTCTGGGTCGCACGATCCACTACCAATAAAGTATGACGAGCACCGGCTATTTTCTCGGGATAGACCATCGAATCTGTAAAGTCCTGCAATAATTTTCCGTTCTTAGGGCTGATCTCCCATAGCTCCGACCGTTTATCATCGACACGAAGCGTAACAAACAAACGATCCCCTACAAACGCTATCGACTGGGGAGACTTTTCAAATCCCAATGTCACCAGATACGGCGCAAAGCCCGTGTCCCCTGCCCGAATGTCCGCAGGATCGAATAAATAGATCATATTTTTATTCTGGGCCGTCACATATAAAAAGCCATCATTTCGTGCCGCTACCGCATAAGTACCCATTGCCTCTTGTAAATTTACGCTACGGCTATATATAGGTACCCGAGCAGCGGAACCGGGCTGTACATCTTGCTCCAAGACAACTACCAGTTTCCGTTTATCCCGGATAAAGACAGCCCCTTGACTAGCCGTCACATCAAACGCATGAACGGTCTGATAACCACCCTCACCCCAAGTACCCGTACCGATACAAGTAATGAACTCATACGTTTCCGCATCAAACACATCCGTACGGCTTCCCGTATTCGTGACATATATTTTCCCATACGAGCGAGTCACGCCGTTTGGCTCCCCCGCAAAGGTCTCTTTCTTATCTCCGTTCATCCACTCAACCATACTTTTCACATGACGCACATTACCGGAAGATACATCAAAGACCTCCAAACTATAATGTCCCGGAGCGTCATTTGCTACATATAGCGTATTCCCATAAAGATGGACCGCTTTCGGATGAAAAGTTTCCACAGTGGCACCGGGAATATCCAAGACAGAAAGTGTAAATGAGAGAGGAGAACCCTCATCACCAGCCCTATCCGTCTCCATCGGAGCAAGCCCAAGCCCGCCATCTATGGCATCCAATTCCGGATCATCGATAATGTATTTCGAGGAAGTATACACGTTTTTATTCTCTACCAGATTCTTATTCCTCCGGGTATGCAAGAAACGGCGGGAATAAACCGGTAAATTCTTGCTCACGGAAAGCTGTGAGTAAACCTTCATACAAATTGTAGGGAAACCGCCTTCCGCCGGATAGTACGTCATATTCCCACTATGCCCATACCCCAAGCAGTGTGCCAGCTCATGATACGGCGTGTCAGAACCATTGGCATCGTCGGCATAATGGGTCAGATAGACATATTCACCTAGCCCAAAGGTATTTCCTCCACCCAGACCGACAACATTCACCACGCGTCCATAACACAACCCGCCATGATTCGTGATCTGTTTCTTCAACACATCTATATCCACGATTTGCTCGTTATTTATCAGCTTGCCACGCCACTTCTCCAGTTCCTCATCAAAAAGCGAGGAAGAAAACATCGCGGCCATATTCAAGGAAAGGGCAACCGCCTCACGAGCCAGATGTGGCCTAAAGTTGCCCCAGTTCGAACCAGAATATTTACCAAACCAAATATCCCACTTAGGTTTCACGTTTATCATTCCTTGATAGACCGGATCTCCACATTCAACCCGCAAACTTATATTCTCGGCCACGATATCCGGATGGGCATCTATGGTAACCTCCTCGCCGGAACGTGTATAATAAACCTTCGCCCGTTCTAGAAAAGGCAACTTCATTTTAAACTCCTGAAAAGGTAAAACCGTAGTAAACTCCGCAAACCGTACCTCATCCTCATAACCCTCAACCGTAGCCCAGACAATCACATTATGGATAGCTCTAGGAGAATAGAAACGAAGCATCAACTCCTTCTGCCCGGTAACTGACACCTGCAAAGGCTCATTCACCTTGAATTTTCGCTTTGACGAATCGAAAAGAACCTCGTCCGGTTCCTCATCCTGAAGGATGTAAGAAGTATTCGACGAATCATAATCCTCCTCCGCCATCCGTATCAAACCATATTTACTCGTTCCTCCACTATTACCCACATCATCTTCATCCGAACATCCAAGAACAAGAAAGCCTCCCATTACAAACAGAATTACACGAATGATCGTGTATCTCAACATTTCATTCATAAATAATCTCTTACCAGTTTTGGACGCAAAAATAGTATTTTTATTTAACTCGCATAAAAGTCACCGTTTTTATGTAATTTTGCCCCGTAGACAGATGTAGATTCGATGATGAAATTTATAGATAAGTTCAATACAATCATCCATAAGCCATTTTTCAGCAAATATAGTACCTTAATGGGGCTATGGGCATTGCTGGGGGTTATCGCATGGATTACCAAGTATTTCCCCGGGAAATATAATAACTTCTCGATCTTCAGGCAATCCTTTTGGCATACGTTGAATGAATTGCCGCTCTATGCCGCCTATCCGGAAGAATACAACGATATTTTTCACTACGGGCCGGTATTTAGCTTGGTCATCGCTCCATTCGCCGTTACAC
Organism: Parabacteroides sp. AF27-14; assembly: GCF_003635425.1. NCBI lineage: Bacteria > Pseudomonadati > Bacteroidota > Bacteroidia > Bacteroidales > Tannerellaceae > Parabacteroides > Parabacteroides sp. AF27-14. Next base: position 26,205 of record NZ_QTLZ01000015.1, on the reverse strand, counting down.
CGTTATGGTTGGGATTGCTTACTTGGTCGGTGGCACAGAGCCTTTTCTTATTCTGGGCGATCAAGATGCTGCCGGGGATCAAGCGGGAACGTATCTTTATCTATTGGTTCTGTGCCCACGAGTTGCTTACCTCGCTTTTCATGTCGCAATTCAATATCAGTATCGCCGCTATCATTGTCCTCGCTTACGTATTGATAGAGAAAGAGAAAGACGTATGGGCCGCTTTCGTGATCATGTTGGGTACCTTTACTAAATTGTATGGGATCACGGGATTGGCGTTCTTCTTTTTCTCTCGCCATAAGATGAAGTTCAGCCTATCTTGCGTAGGATGGGCGGTCGTCATGGTCGTAGCCCCGATGATATTGTCCGGGCCGGATTATATAATGTCCCAATATACCGGTTGGTTCGAGGACTTATCCGGAAAAAATTCGGAGAACTTATTCGCGCTCATGCAGAACATTTCCTTCTTGGGAATGGTTCGTAAGATATCGGGATCGGTCAGTTACTCGGACATTTATCTGATAATAGGGGGATTACTATTATTCGGCCTGCCTTATCTACGCATCAGTCAATATAAATATGAGGCTTTCCGGAAAACGTTATTGGCCTCGGTGTTGATGTTTGTCGTACTGTTCAGCACGGGTAGCGAGTCCAGTACCTATATCATAGCGTTTATCGGAGTCGCTATTTGGTATACGGCTGTACCGTGGAAACGTTCGACATTGGATATTGTCTTGATGGTCTTCGCCTTTATATTGACCAGCATGTCTCCGTCCGATCTTTTCCCGAAATACATACGAGTGCATTATGTATACCCGTATGCGTTAAAAGCGTTGCCTTGTATGCTGATCTGGCTAAAGCTGACATTTGAGATGTGTACGAGGAGTTATAATCCGGTAAAGGTATAAATGGAATGAACGCACGAGCAGACATAGATTTGGTATTACCTTGTTACAACCCGCCTTCGGGCTGGGAGGAACGAGTAGCCACCCATTTCCGCGAAGTGGAGCGATTATTCAGCCCGGTACGTTTCCACCTTTTTATTGTCAGTGATGGTTCGAGACGGGGATACGAGCCGGAAACGATCGACCGCCTCCGGCAATTGATACCGGATGTCTGCGTCGTGGACTATAAGCCCAACCGGGGAAAAGGATATGCCTTGCGAGAGGCGGTAAAGCGATGTACCTCTCCTTACATTATTTATACGGACTACGATTTTCCATATACAAACGACTCATTCGGCAGGATGGTCGAGGCGTTGCTAGGAGGAGCGGACGTAGTCGTGGCTACCCGCGGCAAAAGTTATCAGGATAATCTACCTCCTTTCCGGCAAATGTTATCCAAACTGTCCCACATATGCAATACATGGGTCTTGCGGATCAAGATCAAGGATACGCAAGGGGGCATGAAGGGATTCAGCCAAGCGGGACAGGCGATATTCCTGACGACCCGTATCAATAGCTTCCTATTCGATACGGAATTTATCTATAAGGCAAGTCGCCGGAAAGAGATAAACTTACGGACGATCAACGCGAACATCAAAGAAGGACTGGCGGTATCCGATATGGGATTCAAGGTCCTGCGGCGGGAAGCGTTGAACTTCTTATCCATCTTATTTCATAGAGATTAATTGACATACATGATATTACTTAGTTTTGATATCGAGGAGTTTGACGCTCCATTGGAACACGGCGTGGAATTGCCGTTCGAGGAACAAATGCGTACTTCCGTAGAAGGAACCCGGAAGATACTGGCATGTCTGGCCCGTCACCGGGTAAAAGCGACTTTCTTTTGCACGGCGAACTTCGCCCTTCACGCAAAGGATTTGATCTTGGACATCCAAAAGGGTGGACATGAGATCGCTTCGCATGGTTTTTATCACTCGTCGTTCGAGACCGCCGATCTACGCAAGTCCAAAGAGGCGTTGGAGGAACTGACCGGACAACCGGTGAACGGTTTCCGTATGGCCCGCATGATGCCCGTCGAAGAAGAAGAGATCCATAAGGCCGGTTATCTATACAACTCGTCCTTGAACCCGACTTGCATTCCCGGCCGTTACAACCATCTGGGGCAGCCCCGTACCTATTTCATGAAAGCGGGCGTATTGCAACTGCCCGCCTCGGTGACCCCGATCGTCCGTTTCCCCTTGTTTTGGCTGGCTTACCATAACCTTCCGGCCACCTTGTACCGTAAGCTGGCGCTTTGGACGTGGAAAGAGGACGGTTATTTCCTGACCTATTTCCATCCGTGGGAGTTCACCTCCTTAAGTGATCGGAAAGAGCTAAAGTTACCGTTTATCATGACCAACCATTCCGGTTGCGGCATGGAAAGAAGGCTGGATGCCTTGATCCGTTTCTTCAAGGATAAAAGAGCGCCGTTCGGTACCTATACGCAATTCTCACAAGAAATCTTGAGTAAGAGCCATGGCCAAGAATAAGTTTTATGTCGTATGGAAAGGTTTGAACCCGGGAATCTATGATAACTGGGCGGAATGCAAGGCACAGGTAGACGGACAAGAGGGAGCCAAATATAAATCCTTCGAGAACCGGGAGGAAGCCGCCAAAGCCTTCGAGGCCGGCTATACCCATTACCTAAAGACCGTCTCTTCCCCGAAAGCCGTGGCCCGTCTCGCGCCGGAAGCCCCGATCGGGAACCCCATCAATGAGAGTCTTGCCGTAGACGCCGCCTGTAGCGGTAATCCCGGGGATATGGAGTACAGAGGCGTTTATACCGCTACCGGGCAAGAGATCTTCCATATCGGCCCGCTGAAGGAGGGCACGAACAATGTCGGGGAATTCCTCGCCTTAGTACACGGCCTCGCCTTGCTACAGCAAAAGGGAAGCGACCTGCCGATCTATTCGGATAGCCGCAACGCCATCAGCTGGGTCAAGAAAAAGAAATGCAAAACCCTATTAGCACGTAAACCGATCAACGAACCTATCTTCGACCTCATCGAGCGGGCCGAGAAATGGTTGAACACCCATACCTATACCACCCAGATCCTCAAATGGGAAACATCCGTATGGGGGGAGATCCCGGCGGATTTCGGAAGGAAATGAGGTAAAGGTAATTAAAATTATATCGTATATTTGCCCAATATATCGAATTCAAGCCTATGAAGATCGCTTTCGACGCAAAACGGATTACGCATAACGCTACCGGACTGGGTAATTATAGCCGGTTCGTAGTGAATAGTTTGTCCACTTCTTTCCCGGAGCATATCTATCAACTCTATACGCCGGGCAAAGGCAAAGAGGCGTTACGGAAACGGATCGAGGAGCGTCCAAGTGTCTCATTCCATTATCCGGAAGGCAGGTTCGATAAACTATTTCCGTCTTTATGGCGTACCTCCGGTCTAACGACTACGCTTCGAAAAGAGCACGTAGATCTGTTCCATGGCTTGAGTAATGAGATTCCTATGAATCTAAAACAGAACGGAATCCCAGCGGTCGTAACGATACATGACTTGATCTTCTTGCGTTACCCGCAGCTTTATAAACCGATCGATCGTTCCATCTATACCTACAAATTCAAGCAAGCTTGTTTACGATCGGACAAGATCATAGCGATCAGCAGGCAGACGATGCGAGACATCCGGGACTTCTTCCACATTCCGGAAAGCAAGATCGAGGTTGTTTACCAAGGTTGTGACCCGATATTCGGGCAAGCGGTTCAAGAAGACGTGAAATCGTCCGTACGCGAGAAATATCAGATAAACGGGCCTTATATATTATATGTAGGGAGCATCGAGGAACGGAAGAATTTATTGCTTCTGGTAAAAGCCCTGAAAGCCCTGAAAGAAGATATCTCCGTGATCGCTATCGGTAAGCATACGCCTTATACGGATACGGTAGAGACCTATATCCGGGAAAACAACCTGTCCGGTCGCGTCCGTATCTTGACCCATATACCTTTTAACGAATTAGCCGCTTTCTATCAGATGGCGACCTTATTTGTATATCCCTCGTTTTTCGAAGGATTCGGTATCCCGATATTAGAAGCCCAGCTTGCCGGTATTCCGGTGATAGCGGCTACCGGTTCTTGTCTGGAAGAGGCGGGCGGATCGTCCGCTCTATATACCGATCCGAGAAATGAGCAAGAACTGCGCGGCTTGATAGAGTCCGTATTGAACGAGCCGAAGCTGGCCGAATCCATGCGTTCCGGCGGACGAGAGAATATACGGCGATTCATGCCCGACGTATTAGCGGCTCATTTCATGCGAGTATACGAGAATATCTCACGATCTTAGCAAATCCATTTTATCCATACACAATGAATATACTTTTAGTCTATAAAGAAGCCGACATAGCGACCTACAAAATGCTGGAAGGATTGTCCAAGCTTGAGGACTTCAACATCTATATCGCTTCCCCCCAATCGTATACCGACAAAAAGATCTATGGGAATTGTACACCCTTGGATCTGCCGGTCATTACCTCGAAGTTCAACTGGAACGTTATTCGTGCCCTGCGCGAAATCATCAAGACTTATCGGATCGACCTTATCTACTCACCAAGTAGTTCCGGTTTATCAAACGCTTTATTCGCCTCCATAGGCACACGGGCGAAGAATATCGCATACCGAGGCACGCAGGCTAAATTGAAGCGGTTCGATCCGACCTATTATCTAGGCATATTAAATCCCGCCGTGGAGCATGTCGTATGCGAGACCAAAGATATCGAGGAATATCTCTCCCGATTCATCGCACGAAAAAGACTAACGACCAGCACAAAGCCATTTGATATCGATTGGATCAAGGAGGCAGTCCGTACGCCCAAACAAGCAGACGATATTCCGGACGACGCCTTTCGTTGCATCTATATCGGAGCGACGAAGAACAGGCCGTTCAAAGGCTTAACCGATTTGATTCATGCGTTTATCTTATTGGATGATCCACGGGTACATCTTACAATCGTGGGAGAATATGGGGAAAATGATTTCCAATTAGCCCAACAGTCGAAGGTAAGCGCACAAATTCATTTTCTGGGACAGCGTTCCGACGCCATCTCTTTTCTGGTCACGTCCCAGTTGTTTATACTTCCCTCGCACCGGGATGCCTCCCCGAGAGTCGTGCGGGAGGCTATGGCTTGTTCCGTTCCTTGTATCGTAACAAACATACCGGGAGCAAGAGACTTAATCATAGACGGAGTCACCGGATTGTTAGTGCCGCCTTCTTCTCCTCAAAAAATGGCGGCGTCTATCCGCTCGCTTATCGATAACCCGGAGCGATTGGAAGCGTTCGCCAAGGCCTCACGTGAGCATATCATCCAAGATTTCAGCGTAAAGGCTTATACAGATGGCTTCGCCACGTTATTCAGGTCGATCAAGAAAGCATAGATTATTTACAGATTCAGAAACAACGGATATAAGCTAATGAATAGCTATCATAAAGATGGTCCTTCATTCCATGTTTATATTGGAAGGACAGGATATTTTTCTTAAGCTCATAATTTAGCTTTGTCCGTAGGATCATCGGCTTATCCCCATTATCCCGATATCCCCGGAAACCGGCATAATTACAATCCAACGAGAACCCCCGATAGGTTCCTAACACACCTGCCCCATAACAGAAAGCGTCGTTCTGACGATTCACGACATCGTTCGTCATCCAACAATAAAAACCCGCTAAAGCTTGCACACGGATCGAAGCGTTTACATCTTTCCGCTTCCACAACGTACGTCCCAGATTGGCGTCGAACCAATAAGAGGCCGCATCCGTATAACGAGCGTCGCACAAGCGTCCGCCACTGGCGGTTTTCAGGTTGGCGCTTACCACGATATCCATCCACTTCTCGCTCCGGAGAGCTTGGAAATAAAAATTAAAGATCACGTCGCCCCGGCAAACAATCGGGGATTTCAGTTCTACCGCATAACGCTCATCCCGCACTTCCGGCGACATCTCATACCATTCTTGGAATACCCAACTGACATTCACCCCTACACGTCCCTTTACGACAGGAATGTACAAACGGGCAAAGATATCTTTCGTCTGATCGCCTCGCGTCTTATGATATTCCCCCCGAAGCTCCACTTCCCAACGGCTGGACAGGCTTCCTCCTACCAACTCGGGAATCGGAAAGGCATTTGGCCCGAAATAACGGGGCGAGTAAGTCAGATACTCTACCTTTTCCCACCATTCTAACGCCTTAACCGGAGATACATAGGTCAAAAGACAACTAACAACTAAGCAGAACCGGAGTATTTGTATTTTCATAAAAGTCTATAATTCAAATTCAATCTCATGCTTCAACGCATATTTCTTCCAGAAACGATTTCGATAATATAATATCCAACGAAGGCATTCCGCTTCATCAAAATGCCGGCTCTCGGCATAGGTCTCCGCCATTAAATGAAAAGCGGCTTCCCGTCCCCACAAGCGGGAGAAATTCGCGCATCCTCGTTTTAGCGAGACAGGCCCGAAGTGCATCCGGTTTATATCGATCAAGGAGAACTTAACCCCTTCCTCCGTACGATCGTACAATACATTTCCGGGAGAGAAATCGGCATGATAAACCTCCGCCTCATGCAACTTTGCCATATAAGTACCTAACGCACGGAAAATATCCTCGTTCTCCTCTACCGGACGCTGTCCGACTTTATACAATGTCTTATAGCTGGATTGCAGACTGATAAAATAACTATATTCCAAAAACCCTTTCTTCCTAAAAAGGATATAAGCGATCGGGGCAGGAGTCTCAAAACCCTTGGCGACTAAACGCAGAGCGTACTCATAGGCTCGCACGGCCTTAGGCTGACGGAAAAAACGATAAATAACACGGTTTATCAAGTGGGGGACTCTATATCGCTTGACATTCAGTTCCACACCATCTACCTCAAAAACCTTGATCTCATTCCTCGCCTTATAAATCGTTTTTCCCTCTTCTGAAAATATACGAGGTACACGCCTTACAAAATCCTCGAATCGCCTATACGCCGGGTTAATGACCTCCTGCATCCGAAATCGTTTCATTTAAAGAGGTTAATACCTTGTTTATGATTAGGTCCGGATTGAGCTGTTTCATACACGCCCAATCCTTCCGCAGGCAGGGCTTTTGGCCGAATACGGAACAAGGACGACAAGGTAAATCCAGCTGGATACAATCTTCCGGATCCTGATGATATCCGTAAAATCCGGCATAGGGATGGGTAGCGCCCCAAACAGAAATTACCCGTGTACCGACCAAGGAAGCGAAATGCATATTGGCGGAATCCATGCAAATCAACAGATCCAACCGGCTGATCAAGGCCAGTTCCTGATCCAAGGAATACTTGCCCGCCACGCTTTTTACCCGGGGATACTCAAAAGCCCATTGATCCAAGAGCGCCTCCTCGTAGCCACGACCACCGAACAGGAAGATGGTAAAATCCTCTCGATCGGAAAGCTCGGCCATGACCAGCTCCATCTCCCCGGTCGGATAAATCTTTCCCCGGTGCTTGGCGAAGGGGGCGATACCGATCCATTTGCCCGTCTTCGTTCCCACAAGGGGTTCCAAGGCGGATAAATCAGGGGTCGAGGTCTCATAAAGCGAGGTGAACGATTCCGTATAATGAAGTCCGGCGTTGCGGAACACATCTGCGTAACGTTCGATCACCGGGCGAAGTTGTTTAAATCGTTTATGCTTTGCGTCGGTCAACCGGGCACGATCTTTCCGGGCCTTATCCACGACAAACACCCGTCTGCCGTTCAAGCGGAACAGCGTACGGATGATCATGGTCCGCAATACGTCATGCAAATCCAGAACCACGTCGAAATCATATTTTACCAAGGCAGAGGCAAAACGAAGCAACCCCGCCAACGTTTTCTCCGTGCTCTTCGTATTGATGCCGATCACGTTCACGTTCTTCGGGCGGTTGATAAAGACCGGGATCAAGAACGCTTGCGTCAACACGGTAAACGAGTCCGTAGGATTCGCCTTGGCTGCGGAATAGATAACGGGAACGGTCATCGCCACATCCCCAATAGCCGAAAGTCGTATTACTAATATATTTGCCATTATTTCTTACCGTACAACACAGGATTCAAGGCCGGGTCGTTGTACATCTTCATTTGCTTGTAGACCTTCATGTATTTCTTACCGTCACGGATATCGGATAGCAATTGATCCAAAGCCATCGACAAATCCTTCTTCTGCTCCATCAGCACCGCCAGTTTCTGCTCACAACGAGCCTTATGCTCGGCAGTAGCATCCGGACGGTTTGCCTCCTCACGCATATGATAGATCTTTAGCGTAAGGATAGAGAGACGATCGATCGCCCAAGCCGGGCTTTCCGTATTGATCGTAGCATCCGGCAAGACTTTCACGTTCTTGTATTTATCCAGAAAGAAACTATCGATCAACTCTACCAAATCCGTACGATCTTGATTCGACTTGTCGATGCGGCGTTTGATAGCCAGCGCTTCCACCGGGTCGATCTCCGGATTCCGGATAATGTCCTCCAAATGCCATTGTACGGCATCGATCCAGTTCTTAAGATAAAGATAAAACTCGATGCTCTTTACCGCATAGGGATTATGCACTGTAGCATCTACATTATCAGTTACATGATAAGCCTCCGTAGCTTGCTCAAAAATGCGGAAACATTGTTCGCTGAAGTTCATATATGATTCATTTTCTTTCTGTGAATACTTTGTGGGACAAAGATAATGCTTACGGATCAGAAACCCAATTCTACCGGATAAATTCTATCCTCTTAGCATATATCCTTTCTTCGGCAAGGATACGATGCCGGTAGACGGATCGTTATGAAGCGCTTTACGGAGATAGGTGACCTGCACATTCAAGGCCAGGGAGTTGGCGTATGAGCTAGTTCCCCAGACGGTTTCCAACAGAAGGTCACGATCCACCGCCAGATTCAGGTTTGTCGCCAGGATTCGCAGAAGATCCGCTTGGCGGGAAGTGATCAATACCTTGTTATTGCCCGTACGGATCTCATTCGTGGTATAGTTGAAGGTCGTGTTTCCGAAATGGAAGCTCTCCTCCTGCACGTTTTCATGGACACCGATCTCAAAACGGTCCTTGATACGGGCGATCAGCTCTTCCGGATAGAAGGGTTTCGCCAAGTAATCGTTTCCGCGCAAGCTAAAACCTTTCAAACGGTCGTTCTTATCGGAACGGTCGGAAAGGAAAAAGATCAAGACATGGCGGTCTTGCTCACGGATCTTTTCCGCTACCTCGAAACCGTTTAGGCCGGGCATGTTGATATCCAGCAAGACCAGATCCGGTTTCACGACCGGGAATTGCTCCAAAGCCATGGTACCATTGCCGGTATAAGTCACCTCATACCCCTCCCGTTCCAAGAATCGCTTCAAGACGAGGGAATACTTAAGGTCATCGTCAGCGAAAAGTATTTTCAATGTCGATTTCATAAGGCTGTAGTCGGTAGATTTATAGTAATTCGAGTGCCTTCACCTAATTCACTTCGCAGGGATACAGAGCCATGATGCGCCTCTACTATTTGGCGAACGTAGCTCAATCCCAACCCAATACCCGGAATTTGCTTATCCGGCAGATGAGACGAACGGTAAAATTTATCGAACACCTTTCGCCGCTCATCCGGAGCGATACCGAAGCCATTATCCGAAACGGTCAATTCCACCCTTTGCTGATTCCAAAGCACTACGATATCGATATCCACTTCCTCTCCCGAATATTTGATCGCGTTCTCTATCAAGTTAGACAAGACATTCGCCACATGTACCGGATCGGCCGTCAGATCCGGCATATCCGGGGGAAAGGCCGTCGAGAAAGAGACTTTTTTCCCGGCGGGGATATTGGTTAGGCGTACCACCTTCTCCACCAACTCACGGAGATTAAAAGCGGAAGGTCTTAAGAGCGTCTCCGTCTCGCTCTTAGGGTACCAAACCCAGCAACAAGCCGTACATGCCGGACAAACGCTTCGTTTTGAGATGGAGCCGCAGGTATTCAGCCTAAAGGAGGTGGAAATCCGTCCGGGACGTGTCTGGGGGCGGCAAGATACGATCAATTATGATGTCACTCGCTTTCTCTCCCCAAAGGATCAATCCATCAAGGACGTATTACGGAAACTTCCGGGTATCGATATCGATGATCTGGGGAAGATCTCTTACAACGGGAAAGAGATCCGTAATTTCTATGTGGAGGGACTGGATCTCACCAACGGGAAATACAAGCAAATCAGCGAGAACCTGCGAGCCGACGCCGTACAGAACATACAAGTGATGGAGAACCACCAACCGATCCGTGTGTTACAGAGAAAGATCAAGACCGAAGACGTAGCGTTGAACCTCAAGCTGAGACCGGAATTCCGGGATCGCTGGCTGATCAATGCCGAAGGCGGTCTCGGCGCATCCCCGTTCTTATGGAAAGGAGCCGCTGACGCCTTGCAGATCAGCCGCAGCAGCCAATCCGCTTATCTATATAAAGGGAATAATACCGGGCAGGATGTATCGGACGAGCAAAATACGCTTACCGAATCACCCGAATCCCGTTTATCCGAGCCCAAGGTTCCCCAATTTCTGCTACAGCCCTCATTCTCCGCCCCGCTAAAGAAAGAGCGCTGGCTGTTCAACCATATACACAGCCTATCCGCAAATCGCCTATATAAACTGAACGAGAACACCCAACTCCGTATAAACGCCGGTTATATCCACGACCGGCAAACACAGGAAAGGGGGAGTGAGACGACTTATTACCAATCCGAGGATACGATTCATCTAACGGAGCAAAGCGATAGCCGCATTCGCTCGGATCAAGCCAACCTAAATATCGGAGTGGAAAACAACTCGCAGGAAAGGTATCTCAAGAACCAGTCCTCAGCCACCGGAGATTGGCAATCCAGCCTTTCCCATATAACCGGAAACATGGCTTCCACCGGCCGTACAGCATTGAACCAACGCATCAAAACCCCGAACCTCGACTTGCGTAATAATTTACGGAGCCTGTGGAGCTTGGACAAATACACGTTGGAAGTCCAGTCTTTGCTCCGTTACCACAGCAACGCGGCCGATCTTCGCTTGGATAACCACCCTTATCCGATGAACTTACGCGACTTTTATACCGATAATTCCTTCTCATTCCTGAAAAAGAGCGGTTCCCTCACCCAGCGATATACGGTGGGCATAAACGGGGAGATCAGCAATATCGAGAAAAGCCTGCAAACTTATCTCTCACCCGATTACCAATGGAATACCTATAAATGGACCCTATCCCTCAGCGCCCCTCTCAGATGGACCGGATATACAGGGGTCGGTTTCTCCCGCATCTCGGTTAATCCGTCCCTGTCCATTATCTACAAACTGAATTACGCATGGCGTTTCACGGTACACGCCTCCTATAAGGAAAGATACGGAGAGATGACCGACTTATACGACCGGCCTTATCAAACGGATTACCGGAATAGCGTCTGGAATTGCGGAATCCTCCCGGTTTACAGACAACAGCTTTATTCCGTTTATGGGGAATACAAGAGTACGGCACGGGAATTCTTCGCCACGGTAAACCTGACACACAACCGGGAGTGGTACAATCGTATATACGAGCAACGTATAGAGAACGGGCAGGTACAACGAGTCTCCTTACCGCTGTCCAACCACGGTTCCGGCTATACCGTCAAAAGCACGCTATCCAAAGGCTTTTACGATCTAGGGCTAAAGACCTCGCTCATGGCGCTCCTCAATATCAGCAAGGCCGAGCAAATCAGCGGGGGACAAAGGCTTCCTTATCAATATCGCCTCATGCGCCTAGAGCCCAAAGTGATCTGGACTCCCAACCGCCATTGGGAAACCAGTTACCAAACCGATATCCGGTACGGAGGAAGTAAAATAGGAGAACGTACCCGTTTGGCGCCCTTATGGAACGTCATCCAACAAGTACAACTCTCCTACATTTTCTCACCTATAGAAGCAAGTCTTTCCGTAGATCATTACCACAATGACGTGAATGAAGACCAATCCGTCAACGCCGTTTTCGCGGACTTCTCGGTCTCATGGAAATCCGGGCGTTGGCAAATCACCGCCACGGCGACAAACCTGTTCGACAAACGTACCTACGCATACACACGATACGCATCGTTGGAAAGCTATACCTCATGGGTACGTATCCGTCCCCGGGAGTTTCTGGTAGCGATCCGCTACCGTTTATAATTATTAGGTCGTTTAGGGGATACTATTGTGAAAAATCAACTAATTTTGCGTCTTGATAAATAAGCGGCTTTATGAATAATGATAAGATCGTCACACCCAGCTTTTGCTATATACTAGCGGCGAATTTCCTGCTTTTTTTCGCTTTCTATCTAATCCTGCCGATCTTGCCTTTTTATCTGAAGGAAGAATTCATGATCGGGAAGTCTATGATCGGGTTTATCTTGTCGTACTATACGCTAGCGGCGCTCTGTATCCGTCCGTTCGCCGGATATTTACTGGATACTTTCGCCCGCCGTCCCTTATATCTGGTGGCTTATTTCATTTTCACCGCCATATTTGGCGGATACATGGTAGCCACGGCGCTTACCCTCTTTATCGCCTTACGCGTCGTACACGGTTTCGCCTTTGGCATGGTGACGGTGGCCGGAAATACGATACTGATCGATATCTTGCCCTCCTCCCGCCGTGGGGAAGGTATTGGCTATTACGGCCTAGCCAATAACATCGCCATGAGTTTCGGCCCGATGATCGGTCTGTTCATGCAAGGGAACTTCACATACGACGTGATCTTTTCCTGCTCGTTGCTATCCGGAAGCCTTGGTTTTATCATGGCCTATATGGTCAAGACTCCTTATAAGCAACCGGTCAAACGAGAACCGATCTCCCTAGACCGCTTTTTCTTGGTGAAGGGAACTTGGGCGGGTATCTCCCTATTATTACTCTCCATTCCTTATGGTATGACTACCACTTATGTAGCGATGTACGCCGCTGAGATCGGGATCAGCGTAAACTCCGGACTTTATTTCACCTTTATGGCCCTGGGACTAGCCGTCTCCCGCCTGTTCTCCGGACGGCAAGTGGATAAAGGACGGATCACGCTTGTTATCTCCCTCGGGATGTATTTGGCGGCGGCCACATTCTTTCTTCTCGCGGCACTCAAGGAGTTGATGCATTGGAATCCGGTATTTTCCTCTTATCTCTACATAGGTATAGCCCTCTCGCAAGGCGTGGCGTTCGGAACCATGTTCCCTGCTTTCAACACGCTTTTCGTGAATCTGGCACCCAATAACCAGCGGGGTACGGCCACTTCTACATATCTAACGAGTTGGGATGTAGGTATCGGTATCGGGTTGATGGCCGGGGGCAGCATCGCACAAGAGCTGGGTGGCTTCAACTACGCCTACTTGTCTGGCGCTTGCCTTACGGTATTGTCTACGTTTTTCTTCTTGTTCAAGGCAGGGCCTCATTTCAATCGGTACAAGCTGAGATAAGTACTGCACGGCTCTTCCATTAATCTATCCGTTTTAGTTAAGCCGAGAAGCTTTAATTCCATACAATAAGCCTACTCATGAGCTGCGCACGTAAGAAGCTAAGAATCAGCGTCAAAAAAACACGAGAATCTTTCCGTCAAAACACGTACATGTTTTTTCAAAAAGTCGTACGTGTTTTGGATGAAACTCGTACGTGTTTTCCCGAATCTTTCGGCTGAGAACAAAAGCACAAATAGAAATCGACAAGAAGCCATCATCACTTGTATATCCCCTGTTTTTTACTTAATATCGCGTAACGATAATCAAGCTGATAAGATGAAAATAATAGCAGATAACACGGTTCCTTACCTAAAAGGGATCTTGGAGCCGATAGCGGACGTATCCTACCTTGACTCCAAAGAGTTTACGCCCACGAACATAAAAGACGCGGATGCCTTGATCGTACGTAGCATAGATAAATGTACACGCGAGCTATTGGAAGGTAGCCGGGTTCGCCTCATCACGACAGCTACGATCGGGTACGACCATATCGATATCCATTATTGCGAGAAGGCAGGGATCACGTGGAAGAACGCCCCGGGTTGCAACGCCGCTTCCGTGGGGCAATATGTATTATCCTCTTTGGTAGCCGTCGCCCTCCGCAAAGGAGAGAGACTAGCAGGGAAGACTATCGGTATCGTTGGCGTAGGCCATGTAGGGAGTATCGTGGAGATGCTATGCGAGGCCATGGGGATGCGTGTGCTTCGCAATGACCCGCCCCGTGCCGAGCAGGAAGGTGAGGATGGATTCGTATCCTTGGACACGATCGCGAAAGAGGCGGATATCATAACCTTGCATGTGCCGTTGACCAAAGAGGGACGTTTCGCCACCCGCCATCTCGCCGATCCTGCTTTTTTCGACAAATTGGAACGAAAACCATGGTTTATCAACAGTTGCCGGGGTGCCGTACATGATACGCAGGCCTTATTGCAGGCCAAACGAACCGGCAAGGTCAGCGAACTGATCATCGATTGCTGGGAGAACGAACCGGATATCGACCGGGAATTACTGTCGGAAGCCACGATCGCCACTCCTCATATAGCCGGTTTCTCCGCCGACGGGAAGGCGAACGGGACACGAATGTGCTTGGAGAATATAGGATGCTTTTTCGGTATCCGTATCGAAAAGATCAAGGAAGTCATTCCGCCTGCCCCAACCAACCCGTTCATCGACTTGGGACAATTCAAGGAGCACCGGGTGGAAGAAGCCATCTTGAGAAGTTTCAACCCAGAAGTAATCGAGCAAGCACTAAGAGGGAATCCTCATCATTTCGAGCGATTTAGGGCAACGTATGATCATCCCCGTGAGTTCCATGCTTACCAAGCGATCAAAGCTGACCCGGAAGAATTCGCCGTACTCCAGAAACTAGGTTTTCAAGTAGGCTAATGACAAAAAAGCCTTACAGTAAACTTTCGATCACATGAGGATAATGCGCATACTCCAGGGCATGCACTTTCGAGGCTACTTCCTCCGGCGTATCCGAAGGTAATACCGGACAAGAAGCCTGGAAGATGATAGCGCCCTCATCATAATGCTCATTAATATAATGTATAGTAATACCCGACTCCCGCTCACCAGCCTTCACGACCGCCTCATGCACATGCATGCCATACATCCCCTTGCCGCCATATTTAGGGAGTAATGCGGGATGGATGTTCACGATCTTACCGGGAAAAGCCTGAAGAATAACGTCTGAGATCTTATTCATAAAACCGGCCAACACGATAAGGCAGACATCATATTCCGCCAACTTTTCCAAGATCGGCACACCGGCAATAAATTCCTCCCGTGAAAACACGAAAGAAGGTACGCCCAACTTATTTACCCGCCCATGCACGCCAACATTACGATTATTTGATAAAACAACCGCAACATTAACGTTTTCACTGTTAGCAAAATATCGGGCGATGTTCTCGGCATTCGTACCAGATCCGGAAGCAAAAATCGCTATGTTTTTCATATTTTTAGATGTTTAAATGCACAAGAAAAGAAAAAATGTGCAGTTTTCCGCATTTTTAGCTTATTAAATTTGCTTTGTAACATAAAAAATTCTTTTCTTTGCACTGCAAATTTAAAAAGTATATTCGTATTTATTAATCTAAATTGAAAAAGTTATGTCTGAAGTTGCTGAAAGAGTAAAAGCTATCATCGTTGACAAGTTAAGTGTTGAAGAAACAGAAGTTACAAACGAAGCAAGCTTTACTAACGATTTAGGAGCAGACTCTCTTGACACTGTAGAATTGATTATGGAGTTCGAAAAAGAATTCGGTATCTCAATTCCTGACGATCAAGCAGAAAAGATTACAACTGTAGGTGACGCTATCGCTTACATCGAGGCTAACGCGAAGTAATCAATCCTTTTAACTAAAGGTATGGAATTAAAAAGAGTTGTAGTAACAGGTCTTGGAGCTATTACTCCTCTTGGTAATACCCTCCCCGAAACATGGGAAGGTATTATCAATGGAAAAAGTGGCGCTGGACCTATTACTCAGTTTGATGCATCCAAATTCAAGACACAATTTGCATGCGAAGTTAAAGGCTTCGATCCGTTGAAAGTTATGGATCGTAAGGAAGCCCGCAAGTGTGATCGTTATAGCTTATTCGCGATCGACGCGGCGAAACAAGCGATCGAGGACGCGGCAATGGACTTGGATAACGAAGATAAGAACCGTATCGGCGTTATTTTCGCTTCAGGTATCGGTGGTATCAAGACATTTGACGAGGAAGTATTGAGTTATGCGAAGATCAAGGATACGATCGGTCCGAAGTTTAACCCGTTCTTCATCCCGAAAATGATCTCGGATATCGCGGCTGGACATATTTCCATGCTTTATGGATTCCACGGCCCGAACTTTGCGACCGTCTCAGCTTGTGCATCTTCTACAAACGCTATCAGTGACGCATTCAATTATATCCGTTTAGGCAAGGCTAACGTCATCATCACCGGTGGAGCGGAAGCTGCTGTTTCTGAATCGGGTGTAGGTGGATTCAACTCCATGAATGCGTTATCGACACGTAATGATTCTCCCGAGACCGCATCTCGCCCGTTCAGCGCTAGCCGTGACGGATTCGTGATGGGTGAAGGTGGAGCTTGCTTGGTATTGGAAGAAATGGAGCACGCATTGGCTCGTGGCGCTAAAATATATTGCGAGATCGCTGGAACCGGAATGTCTGCCGATGCTTATCACTTGACCGCTTCTCATCCGGATGGTTTAGGAGCGAAGCTGGTTATGCGCAACGCATTGGAAGACGCGGGAATGACTCCGGAAGATATTGATTACATCAATGTTCATGGAACATCGACTCCCGTAGGCGATATCTCAGAGGTTAAGGCGATCAAAGATGTGTTCGGAGAACATGCTTATCAACTGAATATCAGTTCTACAAAGTCAATGACCGGTCACTTGCTTGGTGCTGCCGGAGCGGTAGAGGCGATCCTGTGTATTATGGCTATAAACGATGGTATTATCCCGCCGACCATTAACCATGCGGAAGGCGACGATGATCCTGAAATAGATTATAAACTGAATTTCACATTCAATAAGGCTCAAAAGAGAGAAGTGAAAGCCGCTTTATCGAATACGTTTGGTTTCGGTGGACACAACGCTTGCGCCATTGTTAAAAAATTCGTGAAATAACGTGTTTAGAAAGCTATACAAACAGCTACATAAAAGAATAAGGCTCCTGCATAATAAAGGTAGGGAGCCTTATTTGTCTTTATCAAAGATTCTAGGTTTTTATCCGGATAATCTCCAGATTTACGAGCAGGCCTTGTTGCATAAATCATCATCGGTAGAGACGGATGATGGTAAATGGCTTAACAATGAGCGTCTTGAATTTTTAGGAGATGGCATTTTGGATGCGGCGGTCGCCGATATTGTCTATAAGCGCTACCCGAATAAGCGGGAAGGCTTTTTGACAAACACACGCTCCAAGATCGTACAACGGGAAACGATGAATAAGGTCGCCGTACAACTCGGCCTCGATCAAATGGTAGTCTATTCAACCAAGATAAACTCTCATAACAATCATATGTATGGTAATGCGCTCGAGGCTTTAATCGGCGCTATTTATCTGGATCAAGGTTATGACGTTTGTTATAAGTTTATCCGTGACGTGATGATAGAAAAGTATATCGATGTAGATACACTCGTCCGGAAAGAGATAAATTTCAAGTCAAACTTGATTGAATGGAGCCAAAAGAACAAAATATCGATCTCGTTCGATCTAATAGAGTCTTTTACAGATCATGATGGAAATCCTGTATTCCAAAGCGCGATTAAATTGCTCGGCGAGCAAATTGGCATAGGTATCGGTTACTCCAAAAAAGAATCCCAGCAAGCGGCTTCTAAAATGGCGGTCAAAAGATTGCGGACAGACAAAGAACTCCAGCAACGTATCTCTGCCACAAAGAAAAAGAAGACTGGTGAACTAACCGATGAAAAAGAGTTTTCTGACCTCCCAGAGGAAGAAACTGTATGATAAATAGCAGAACTTGGGTATATCGTTTGATATACCCAAGTTCTTAGTTATATAAGAATAAGCTCATATAAAGTTGTATGTATGAAAAAACAGTACAGTAAATTTCTCCGAATATTAATAACCAGCATATTATATATCGGCTATTTCTCGATTTCAAGTTCGTTGGCGCAGATCAGCGAAGGAGGACTCCCCCCCAGCTTTCAATTCGCAGGTTCACTTCGAAGTGAAAAGCTAGCAGAACAAGTTCCAGTGAATTTCAGTGTGGAAGACCTCAAGGCGGTCGATGCGTGGAGGGTCAGCCAAGGCGCTCCGTTGCGTGTAGCCAAGTCGATTCCAACCAGCTTCGACATCGCCAATAGCGGCGATTGGATTTCACTACCTGACGGTAGCCAAGTATGGCAACTTCACCTTCAAGCGAAAGGAGCGATCGCCTTGATCCTGTATTACTCCGATTTTTATATACCCAAAGGTGCCCGGTTATACCTGTATAACGCAGCGAAAACCCAAGTATTGGGTGCCTATACGCATCGTACGCATCCTAAAAACGGACCGTTCGCAACCCAAGCCGTAGCAGGCGATGAAGTGATCCTCGAATATGTACCTGCACCATCCGGCGAGACACCTCGACTACGCATCCGGGAGGTCGGTTACGGGTATAATCATCTTGAAGCGATCATGCCAGAAGTACAGGAAGCGCCGGGAGCCGACTTTTCAGGAGCTTGCGAAGTGAATATCAATTGCGAGGAGGGAGCCGATTGGCAGGAGCAAAAGAAGGGGGTGATACAAATGATTCAATACATCCGTAATAAAGAGGGAGAAGGAGGAAGCTATATTTGTACGGCTTCTCTGGTAAATAATACGGCCCGTGACAAAAAGCCTTATGTATTATCCGCCTTCCATTGTTCGCAAGATATACTGGGCGAACAGACGGTTACTCCCGAGGAATTAGCGGTCTGGTTGTTTTATTTCCACCAAGAACATGTGGGCTGCGATAATGAGTCACCCATTTATCCGATAAAAACCATGGTAGGATGTACACGGAAAGCCTCTACCCCTGTCGAAAACGGTTCCGACGGACTGTTGCTGTTGCTTAACGACGAGATCCCCGACGATTATAATGTATTCTTTAACGGATGGGATCGTTCAAATATGCTTTCACTCTCGGGCGTAGGCATCCATCATCCTTCCGGCGATTATATGAAAATCTCCACCTATGGAAATTATCCGACAGAATCGATTACATGGCGTAATAGTGATGTTGGGAAAACCGGGGCCACGAACGCTCATTGGAATGCGACTTTCGATGCCACGCTAAACGGACACGGGGTGACCGAGGGAGGTTCTTCCGGCTCGCCTTTATTTAATAGCAAAGGCTTGATTATAGGCACGCTGAGCGGTGGAAGCTCCAGTTGCGAACTGCCCGAAGGATTGAATTTATACGGTAAATTGTATTATCACTGGAATAAATACAGTGATAATGATACAGCCCGGATGGATGTCTGGCTAGATCCACTCGGAACGGGCGTCACCTCGTTGCAGGGAATGACGCAGGATGGGAAAACGATCGGAAACGAGTATGAAGGTCCGACTGATTTGAAATACAAACAGATCTCCACGGGTGAGATTCAACTGACATGGAATGCCCCAGTCCTCGAAAAAATAGCTGGTTGGGGATCACAAGATCGTTATCAACAGTTCAGTCTCGGAGGAGATCCATTCTATTTCGCTCAGAAATGGGATACGAAAGATCTACAACCGGTGCATAAAAAAACGATCCGGAAGGTTAATTTCTATCCACAGGAAGGGGTCACTTATGGAGTCTATATCAAACAGGGAAACCGGGAGTATGAAGAGAGTTTCACTCAACTGAAATCAGGTAAAATAAATTCGGTCACACTTAAAACACCATTCGTAATCGACGCGAAGCAGGATTTACTGGTAGCCATTCATGTGATAAGCTATGCCAATAACACATACCCGGCATGCTCCGATGAAGGCCCCGCAGTCGACGGAAAAGGGAATTTATATTCTTTGGACGGAAAAAAATGGGAAACATTCTCAGATGATGAGCTAGATGCCAATGTTGTGTTATCGATCGTAATAAGCGCGGAAGAAGGTGAGCTCCCCTCAAGTTCCGTATTCTCCACGAGCACTTTCTCGGAGAAACCGCAACCCATGAGAACGGGCCGATTATCATTCCGGAAACTGGCTATCGCCTCTGATGCGCAAGAAGCAGAGTTGATCACGGCTTTTCCGGAGCTGACCGGTTATAAGGTATATCAAGATACCCGGGAACTGACGACATTACCTGTTTCTCAACGGAATTATACGGTGAAAAATCTGACAACAAGTACCCCTCTGCTCCAAGTAACGGCACTTTATGGTACCGATGAGAGCGCCCCGGTTACGGTAATTCCGGAAACGAGCGTAGGTAACGAACTGAAGCCAACAGGCGAAGAAGTAGATATTCAACCACGTATCTTCTCGAATGAAGTACAGATCCAGAATTATCAACAACTGAAATCGCTTGAGATCTACAGGGCCGATGGAAAGTTGATACGTAGCGTCCCGCAACCGGGAAGCAGTCTCAGCACGGGTGATTTTGCCACTGGAATGTATATCTTCCGCTTGACTACCGAAAAGGGAAGCCAAACCGTTCAAGGTATTAAAAAATAAACGGCCGCCTACTAGTATAAAGTAAAAAAGGTTGTGCGTTCTCTGACACACAACCTTTTTTATTTTATTTCCCGAATGTTACCCCCATCCGTTTTCCTTGTACGATCAAATCATGATCCGGTGTCACTAATTTTAGTTTTCCCGCTACTTCTAACAAGGGAATGGATTCTACCCTATCTCCTTTCATACAAACCATACGTCCGAATTCACCATTAGCGATCAGTTCCGTGGCATGGCCTCCCAAGCGAGTCGCAAGGTTACGGTCGAACGGAGAGGGGTTTCCACCCCGTTGGGTGTATCCCAATACGGTATCCCGGGTCTCGATACCCGTTCCCGCCTCGATAGCCCGGGTAATATAATCAGAAGGACGCTTTTTATCCGGAGTCTCGATACCCTCGGCTACTACAACGATGGAATAAGGTTTGCCCCTGCGAGCCCGATCCAAGATCGCCTCGTTCACCTTATCGATATCGTATCCCAATTCCGGAAGTAAGATCACGTCGGCACCTCCAGCCATCCCGGCATACAAGGCGATCCATCCGGCATGATGGCCCATCACCTCCACGACCATCACCCGCTTATGTGAACTAGCCGTAGAATGAAGACGGTCTATAGATTCCGTGGCGATATTCACGGCGGTATTAAAACCGAACGTAATATCCGTACCCCATATGTCATTATCGATTGTCTTGGGAACGCCTATCACGTTCAATCCGATCTGAGATAACAGATTGGCCGTCTTCTGCGTACCGTTTCCTCCGATACAAACCAAGCAGTCCAGCCCCAGCTCCTCATAATTTTTCTTAATGATCTCCGGCTTTTCCGAATCTCCCGAGGCCAAGAGCTTACGGAAAGGCTTCTCTCTGGACGTTCCTAAAATGGTTCCCCCTAAATTTAATATGCCGGATAAGCTCCGTTCATCGAAAACTTGGACGTCTTTATTCAAAAGACCTATAAAACCGCTATGAATACCTATCACTTCCATGCCGTAATGCATGATAGCGGTCTTGCCAACACCACGGATCGTAGCGTTGATACCGGGGCAATCGCCACCCGATGAGAGAATCCCTATTTTCATCGTAACGTTAATTTAGTACCTAGCAAAGATATAAATAAAAAGAGAATGCCTACATTTGCACTCGAACAAATAAAAAGAGCATGGATATTTTAACACAGACGATTTCGCTCCTTTTCCGCCATCGACAAACGGAGATCGGACGATTTGGGCAGGATATAGACCATATCCAGCGCAAACAGCTGCATGCTCTGCTTTCGACGGCACGCAAGACGGAATGGGGACTCAAATATGATTATAAAAGCATTCGCTCTTATTCTGACTTCTGCCAACGTCTTCCCTTACAGACTTATGACGAGATAAAGCCGTATGTCACCCGAATGATAAACGGAGAAAGGAATATTCTCTGGCCTTCGGTGGTGCGGTGGTACGCTAAGAGTAGCGGGACCACGAACGACAAAAGTAAATTCCTGCCCGTCACTCCCGAGATATTAAAGGGTTGCCACTATAAAGGCGGCTTTGATTGCGTAGCCATCTATCTGCGGAACAACCCGGAAAGCCGTTTCTTCTCCAAGAAAGGCTTGATATTGGGCGGTAGCCATAGCCCTTCCCCGCTAAACTCCGAGGCTCATCAAGGCGACTTATCCGCCGTATTACTTCAAAATCTCAATCCGCTCGTCAATTTAATACGCGTCCCCAAGAAACCCATTATCCTAATGGATGAATGGGAAAGCAAGATCAAGGCGATCGTGGAGAACACTTGGAATAAGGATGTAAACAGCCTATCCGGTGTTCCTTCTTGGATGTTGGTCTTGATCAAGGCCGTATTGAAAAAAACGGGTAGGGAATATCTTACGGACGTATGGCCTAATCTGGAGGTCTTCTTCCATGGGGGAATCAGTTTCGAGCCTTACCGGGAGCAATATAAAACCTTGATTCCATCGAATAAGATGCATTATATGGAGACCTATAACGCATCCGAGGGCTTCTTCGGGCTGCAGGACGATCCGACAGACCCCAGTTTGCTTATGATGCCGGATTACGGTATTTTCTATGAGTTCATCCCGATGAACGAGGTGGGTAGCGCCCATCCGACCGTGTTGCCGCTGGAATCGGTAGAGACCGGGAAAAACTACGCGATGGTGATCACGACCTCGGGAGGATTATGGCGCTATCAGATCGGGGATACGGTACGTTTCACCTCGTTATTCCCTCATAAATTCGTTATCTCCGGACGTACCAAGCACTTTATCAACGCCTTCGGCGAGGAGCTAATGGTGGATAACGCCGATAAGGCGATCGCCATGACTTGCCTACGAACCGGGGCGAAAGTAAAAGAATATACCGCCGCCCCACTTTTTATGCTGGATAAGGCGAAAGGACGGCACCAATGGTTTATCGAGTTTGACAAGAAACCGGAATCTCTCGATGAATTCGCCACTTTATTAGATCAGAACTTACAAAAGCTGAACTCGGACTATGAGGCGAAGCGGTATAAAGAGATCTCCCTTCAACCGCTGGAAATCGTTATCGCCCACGACGGTGCTTTCTATGAATGGCTCAAGCAGAAAGGTAAATTAGGCGGCCAACACAAGATCCCACGCCTCAGCAACGACCGCACGCATATAGAGGAGCTTTTGCGCATCAACCAGTCTCTATAAGCCGACATGCGCTTGATCCATAAGACGCATTAAAATTGATAAGTCAGATAGAATCCCGCCATATTCGAACTGAAT
The DNA here is from genome assembly GCF_003635425.1 of Parabacteroides sp. AF27-14. Classification (NCBI taxonomy): domain Bacteria; kingdom Pseudomonadati; phylum Bacteroidota; class Bacteroidia; order Bacteroidales; family Tannerellaceae; genus Parabacteroides; species Parabacteroides sp. AF27-14. The sequence goes on along the minus strand of NZ_QTLZ01000015.1, from coordinate 2,865 downwards.
ACCGGAGCGGCCACGATCGGGCAGTTCTTCACATTTCGATTGATCCGCCGGGCGATAGCGTTACGAATCGGGAAATAGATCAGATACGATAACTCTACCGACAAGATCCCGAAACCTGCGCCGGCTACTACATCCGCCACCCAATGCCTGTTATTGTATAAGCGGGAACCCGCCACGAACGCCGCTATCGCATAACCCGAGTAAGCGAGTATAGGCGAGCTATCCTTAAATTCCTTATAAGCCATATGCGCCCCTAAGAAAGCATTCGAGGTATGTCCGGACGGAAACGAATAAGGCGCCCCGTCCGGGCGAGGCTCGTTTACCCAGTTCTTCAGCCCATGCACCATCAAGCCGTTCATCCCCTCCGCTAAAGCGACCAAGCAAAGTTGGTCCACCCAGTTATGCTTCTCTTTTCCCATAAGGTCGCAGACAAATACCCAACCCAGCATTCCCCACTCCAAGTAATTGTCGATATGGATTTGCTTCACGGAATCTTTCCGGGAAAACAGGTGAAAGTCATTCATCCCGTCAATCGCCGTGCCTACGGCTCCCACCGTTATCAATGAGGCCGGAAGAATCAAGCTTTTCGGGTTAAACTTATAGGCGACGACAGGCATTCTCTCCTTGACAGGGGCTTGAGAACGTACGTTTAACGTATCGAGATCACCAACGCCGGCGAACGCAATGTTTACGAAGCCTATCAAAAGGCTTACCAAGACGATTAATTTCCTATATATCATATCCGTTATTTTCCTCTAAGACATCCCTCTCCCGGATAAACCCTTCATCAAAATAGTTGTTCTCTATTTTCGAATGGATCACCCGCTGGAAATAGAAACGATGGTTATTCCAATGGAAGGCTGGGTATTCCTTATTTTGTTTGACAATATTATTCGTGAAGACCAACCCGTCCACGGACTTGGCGTATACCAATGGCCTATCGAACGTAATAAACTCGTTCGCGTCGATCACGATATCACTGTGGAAATATTTCCTTTGCGACGCTAAATCCGGGATTTCGGGATAAATAGAGATAATAGCGTTCGTAAATTGGAACATATTCGTCAAGGAGTTGATGAACTTATTCTTACGGATCAACACGTTCCGGCAAGCGCCGGTCTCGAACCAGCCGTTGCAATCACCGCACAGCAGGATCGCCGTCCCCGAGGTATGATCGAAAACATTATTCTCTACGACCGTTTGCCGAGGCGTGCTGAACAAGGAACCGCGGGCACGGTTATTCCGGATCACGTTATCCGAGAATAGGACCGTCGGCGTCCACTCCAGATTCTCTATGCCGAAGCCGCTTCCCTCATGGATCGAAGGATTCACCGTATTCTCAAACCGGATCTCGAACTCCTTCGCCCCTCGGTAATCCGGTTGATCAACTGCCTTGATAGCGGTAATCCGGTTTCTCGCCCCTATCAATTCCATGGTGCTCGAATGGATGAACTGCACGGAATCCCCTACCCTTCCCCATTCGAAACCATACGATTGCGGGTGCATATACCGGCCTACCAAGGTAGAGTCATTCACTCGTCTCACCACTTTCAGGTAAGTTCCATGCACATTGATAGCGTCGTCCATCATCCCTTCGTACAAGCCATTCTTGGAGATGATCGCTCCCTTGCAGGCCGAGAAATGGGTAGCGTCCGCCTGTGTCGTGAAATACCGCGGATCGTCCGCCCCTTTCAAGCAAACGGAGAAACCATCCAGCGTGATATTCTCGCTCACTTGCGCCAAGAGGCCCATTCCCTCGGCATAATGAACCTTGATATTCTCCAGAGTCGTATTCACGTCATGATACAGGAAGACACCGGGAGCCGGACGTTCCCAAGAACGCATGGCGATCACCGTACCGGGCACCAAACGGCTGTCTTTCCAACGGGGAGACTTTATCAGCCTTGGAGAAACCTCGATCAAGCCCCGCACGCCTACCGGGATATCGCTTGTATTATACACCAAATGACGTGTATCTCCCTCGAAGGCGATACCGGAACCGGGAGTCAACTCCCAGCCTTCTCCCTTCGCTACAAACACGCTATCCCGTATCTCATAGCGTACCCATGGAGCCACCTCGAAGGTGATCCCGCCTTTCAGCGTATCGTTCTCCACCACTTTTACCTGTGAAATCTGAGGATGCTTGAAGTCTATACTGAAATTCTTCAAGACACAATTCCTCGAATCCAGCAAAGAGACCGGCAACATCCTGCCGTGGAAGATTAACTCCGAGCCTTGCCCGTCGAACACCATATTCTTCATCCCCTCGAAAGGCAAACCTACTTTCTTCGGATTCATTTGATCATGATTCGAGATGAAATAGACACGCTCCGCCGCGCTATCGGGATAAAACTCATAGCGGCCCTTAGGCAAGGTCACCACAATTGTCTGGTTTTCCTCGCATTTCTCCCGTATCTGCTCCAATGCCCTCGCCATAGCGGGCGCATTATCCACATGCTCGACCGGGGATAAACCATAAGCCGACAAATCATACCTCCGTTCCGTAGAACAAGCGCTTCCAAACAGGGAATAAAGCAGGACAACTGCCCCCCATAGATACCATTTCATAGAAAATCAATTAAATATATCCGCGAAGGTATGTATTTTACAGGGTAAGCGCACTAAAAACAGACAATAACTTTCCGTCTCATGAATCCTATCACGAATCTCCTATAATAGCAGCCTGAGTTTTCTCCTAATAAAACAAAAGTTTCCTCAGTAAGAAACTTTTGTTTCCCTATATAGAAACGAAAGTTTTTCCTTGAAGAAACTAAAGTTTTCCGTATAAGAAATTTAGAAAAACTGCAATAGACTGTCTTTTCCTGATTTATCTAGACACTTTTTTTGTTTATAAACGTAATCAGT
>NZ_QTLZ01000014.1:105560-128892 GCF_003635425.1 Parabacteroides sp. AF27-14 | reverse complement strand
TGATGTTGAATGTTTATGCAAATTTATAACGATAAATTATTATACAATGAAAATTATATAAAAGCCGGTATAGAGTTCGTGGATGGTAAATACAACCTAAGTGCGGTCGTTACGCATAAAACTTCCGATTGGAGCGTTATCACCTTAGACAAAGCGATCCCTTATGTATGGATAAAAGCAGTCCGGAGATTGGACGCCGTGGAGATCTTCTACTCATTCGATGATAAGGAATACACCCTTATGCGTAACGCTTGGCTACAAGACAATATCCCCGTACAAGTCGGGTTTATGGCCGCTTGTCCCGACGGGAAAGGATTTAATGTGACATTCGAGCATTTCAAGGTAAAACACCTCCCGGATCAGCGCCGGTTAGAATGGCTAAAGAAAAATGCTGAATAAGTATTAGATGCTTATCTTTCAGACGCAGATGACACGGATTTGCTATTCTTATCCGTATTATCTGCGTCATTTGTATTAAAAACAAGCCATACCTGTTAATTAGAAAAGAAAACAAGGGCTTTCACCTTCTTTTTGCTTTTTATTCCTATCTTTGGAGCGACATAATACAATAACTTCAGCAAAATGAACGAACAGATACAACAAATCGCGGAGCGTCTGGCCGGATTACGGGACGCACTGGAGATTACGCCGGAAGAAATGGCAAAGGTCTGCAACCTCACGACTGAGCAATATTTGCTGCTGGAAAGCGGCACGGTTGATATTTCCGTTAGCGTATTGCACCAGATCTCACAGGCTTATGGCGTAGAATTAACCACGTTGATGTTTGGCGACGAGCCTAAAATGAGTACGTACTTTATTACTCGTAACGGAAAAGGTGTTGCCGTAGAGCGTACGAAAGCCTATAAGTACCAATCATTGGCCGCCGGTTTCGTCGGACGTAAAGCGGACCCCTTCTTGGTAACCGTACATCCCAAACCAGAGGATGAGCCGATGTATCTCAATTCCCATCCGGGGCAAGAATACAATATGGTATTAAAAGGACGTCTGTTACTACAGATCAACAATAAAGATCTTATCTTAGAAGAAGGTGATAGTATTTATTTTAACTCAGAGCTTCCTCACGGTATGAAAGCGCTGGATGGGGAAAAGGTCAGTTTCTTGGCCGTCATTTTATAAACGATCAACAGCATGTTAGAAAGATTTATAGATAAAACGACGTTTGAGTCGCAAGAAGATTTTATTAAAAACTTCAAGATCAAGGTTCCGGAGAACTTCAACTTCGGATATGATGTGGTAGACGCTTGGGCGGAGGAAGAACCTGATAAGAAAGCGTTATGTTGGACAAACGATCATGGAGAGCATATTGATTTTACGTTTGCCGACTTGAAACGGTATACGGACCAGACGGCTTCTTATTTCCAATCCTTGGGGATCGGACATGGCGATATGGTGATGCTGATACTCAAACGCCGTTATGAGTTCTGGTTCTCTATCATCGCATTGCATAAATTAGGGGCTGTCGTGATACCGGCTACACACTTACTGACCAAGAAAGATATCGTTTATCGTGCGAATGCCGCCGATATCAAGATGATCGTTTGCGCCGGAGAGGAAGTGATAACGAAACATATCATAGAGGCTTTGCCGGACTCACCGACCGTAAAAAGAGTCGTATCCGTAGGGCCGGAAATACCGGAAGGTTTCGAGGATTTCCAACAGGGTATCCAAAACGCCGCTCCTTTCGTCCGCCCCTCTCACCCAAATAGCAATGACGATATCTCTTTGATGTATTTCACCTCCGGTACGACTGGAAACCCGAAAATGGTTGCCCACGACTTTACGTATCCGCTGGGGCATATCGTGACCGGTAGTTTCTGGCACAACTTGCATAAAGACAGCCTTCATCTGACGATAGCGGATACGGGCTGGGGCAAGGCGGTTTGGGGTAAGCTATATGGGCAATGGATCGCCGGAGCGACCGTATTTGTTTACGACCACGAGAAATTCACGCCTGCTGATATGTTGCAGATGATACAGGATTACCGGATCACCTCGCTTTGCGCTCCTCCTACGATCTTCCGTTTCTTAATTCGTGAGGATATGACTAAATACGATTTATCATCTTTACAATATTGTACGATCGCCGGCGAGGCCTTGAACCCCGCCGTGTTCGACACGTTCTATAAGTTGACCGGCATTAAATTGATGGAAGGCTTCGGCCAGACAGAGACTACGCTGACAGTCGCCACTTTCCCGTGGATGGAGCCGAAACCGGGCTCTATGGGTGTTCCCAACCCGCAGTACGATGTCGATTTATTGCGTCCGGACGGAAGCCGTGCGGAGGATGGCGAGCAAGGACAGATCGTGATCCACACAACAAATGGCAAGCCTATCGGGTTATTCAAGGAATATTACCGAGACGCGGAACGTACCCGGGAAGCTTGGCACGATGGCCTGTATTACACGGGAGACGTGGCTTGGCGTGACGAGGATGGTTACTTATGGTTCGTTGGCCGCGCGGACGACGTGATCAAGAGTTCCGGCTATCGTATCGGGCCGTTCGAGGTGGAAAGTGCCTTGATGACTCACCCGGCGGTAGTGGAATGTGCTATCACCGGTGTCCCCGACGAGATCCGCGGACAGGTAGTAAAGGCCACGATCGTATTGGCGAAGGATTATAAGGATAAAGCGGATGATGCCTTGATCAAAGAATTGCAAAATCACGTGAAACGTGTCACCGCTCCTTACAAATATCCCCGTGTTGTCGAATTCGTGGACGAACTGCCGAAAACAATCAGCGGAAAGATCCGACGGGTAGAGATCCGGGATAAAGATAATAAATAATAAATCATAACTTTCTTGAAAAGGATCGCTGTAAAAATAGGAAGTAATGTCCTGACCCGCAAGGATGGGACGCTAGATATCACCCGCATGTCCGCGTTGGTTGACCAAGTAGCGGACTTGCATCGGCAAGGTATGGAGATCGTCTTGATCTCCTCCGGTGCCGTGGCTTCCGGACGAAGCGAGATAAAGGCCGGCAAAAAGCTGGATCCCGTATCAGCCCGGCAACTGTATTCGGCGGTAGGACAGGCCAAGTTGATCAACCGGTATTACGAGTTATTCCGGGAGCATGGCATGACTTGCGGGCAAGTGCTTACTACAAAAGAGAATTTCGGGAGTCGTACGCATTACCTGAACCAGAAGCATTGCATGGAGGTAATGCTTGAAAACAAGGTGATCCCCATCGTGAATGAGAATGATACGATATCCGTAACCGAGCTGATGTTCACGGATAATGATGAGTTATCCGGCTTGATCGCTACGATGATGGGAATGGATGCCTTGGTGATTCTTAGTAATATAGACGGGATTTACAATGGAAATCCGTCGGACCCGGATAGTTCCGTGATCCGGGAAATCGAATGTGGGAAAACAGATTTGTCGGAATATGTACAGACTAGCAAATCATCCTTTGGACGGGGAGGTATGTTGACGAAATGTCATATCGCCCAAAAAGTGGCAGACGAAGGTATTGCGGTTATCATCGCCAACGGCAAAAAGGATAATATCCTTCCGATGTTATTGGCGGTGGATAGCGACACGGTCTGCACCCGTTTCATTCCGGCCTCGAAACCCGTCAGCAGCGTAAAGAAATGGATCGCCCACTCCGAGGGTTTCGCCAAAGGGGAAATACATATCAATAAAGGAGCCGAGGAGGCATTGACCGCCCCGAAAGCGACTAGCGTATTATTGGTTGGAGTAACCCGCATCGAGGGTGATTTCGAAAAAGATGATATCGTAAAGATAATGAATGAGGAAGGCGTGCAAATCGGCGTAGGCTGTACCGCCTATGACAGCGAGGAAGCACGTAAGCAAATAGGGCAACGGGATTTAAAACCGCTTATACATTATGATTATCTATATTTGGATTAAAAAGTATGAATGTAAAAGATATGCTGCGACAGGCATCGGATGCGGCTAAACAATTGATAACGCTATCGGATCAAACGATTATCGGGATCTTAAAGGAGACAGCGCAGGTTCTACGGACTCATACGGAGGAGGTACTCGCCGCGAATCGCCAAGATCTGGAACGTATGGACCCCGCGAACCCGAAATACGACCGGCTGAAATTGACAGAGGAAAGGCTACAAGGTATCGCCGCCGATATGGAGAATGTATCGACATTACCTTCTCCATTAAATAAGGTCTTGAACGAGACTACCCGCCCGAACGGAATGGTTATCCGAAAAGTAACCGTGCCTTTCGGGGTGATCGGCGTGATCTATGAGGCTCGTCCGAATGTTACCTTCGATGTTTTTTCCTTATGTTTCCGAAGCGGTAATGTTTGCGTGCTAAAGGGTGGATCGGATGCGGACTTCTCTAACCGAGCCTTGGTACGCATCATCCATTCTGTATTAGAGCGTCAGGGTATAAATCCGGCTGTATGCACTTTACTACCTCCGGATCGAGAGGCTACGGCGGAATTACTGGGAGCGGTCGGCTTGGTTGACTTAATCATTCCTCGTGGAAGCAGTTCCTTGATTCACTTCGTCCGGGAACACGCGAAAGTTCCGGTGATCGAGACTGGCGCTGGTATCTGTCATACCTATTTTGATCGCTCCGGAGATAAAGGCAAGGGACGTGAGATCGTAAATAACGCAAAGACACGGAGGGTCAGCGTATGTAATGCCTTGGATTGCTTAATCATCCACCGAGAACGTCTATCTGATCTTCCGTATATCTGTGGAAAGCTTCCGGACAGCAACGTAATCATTTATGCGGACGAACCGGCTTATGCCGCTCTATCCGAACATTATCCGGAGACGCTTTTACAACAGGCTAACGAAAACAGTTTCGGTACCGAGTTCCTCGATTACAAAATGAGTATCCGTACCGTATCCTCTTTAGACGAGGCTCTATCACATATCGCCCGGTACAGTTCAAAACATAGCGAAAGCATAATCAGCGAAGATCCGGAAACTATCCGGCGCTTCCAGCAATTGGTAGATGCCGCTTGCGTATACGCAAATGTATCTACCGCCTTTACTGATGGGGCCCAATTCGGATTCGGGGCGGAGATCGGAATCAGTACCCAAAAGCTACATGCCCGGGGACCGATGGCGCTTCCTGAATTAACGACTTATAAATACATCATAGAAGGAGACGGGCAGACGAGAATATAGGAACTCGCCTGTCTCTTTCTTCTAGAACAACACTTAAATCTAAACGAATAATGTCAACAGTAATAGATTCAAATATTTTCAATACTTTAGTTTCAAATACATTCTATTCCTGTCCTTTAGGAGGGGCTATCTATGATACGGAAGGAAATCTGATAGACTTGAATAAGGCGATGTTCGCTCATTTTTCCTTGGCAGATAAGCATGACTTTATTATAGAACATCTATTTAATAACATCGTACTAACCGATTCCTTGAAGTCATCTTTAAGAAAAGGTGACGCAATTATATGCGAAGAGCCCGTCACGTTTAAAGTAGAACCCATCTATACCGATGAACAGGGGCTTAGCGGGTATACGCTTTGGCTTACGCAGCAGGGAGAAAAAGAAACTGACAGGGAAAATAAACTATTGATGGGACAATTGAACGAGAGCCGGATATTGATGCGGCAAGCGTTGGAAGACGGTAAATTAGCCGCTTACTCATTCAGCTTCGACCGTTTCTCCACTTGCGACAAAAAGCATTGTAACCGCTGTTTTCAATTCTACGGCACGACCAATACTCTATTAGATAAAAACAGGTTTATATGCAGGGCTTTATCATCCGTACGTAAGCCAGAGGATAGTTTGGATTTCTTCTATCTGTTCAATAAAATCCGGGACGAGAAATTATCGTCTCACAACGTCACCTTCCACCTGAGGAATCAAGACGGGACTTATAAGATGTATGAAATATCGGGTAAAAGCATGGATATTGATGAAAGCGGCACCCCACATGTCATTATAGGTAGCATTATCGAAAAGGAAAACGACGAGCTAGCTATCGCGGATCATCAGAAATCCAAGGATCTTTCCCTATTGAAATCTACGTTTCTGGCAAATATGACGCACGAGATCCGGACTCCGCTAAATGCCATCGTCGGCTTCTCCGATATGTTAGGACTGGAAGATGATCCGGAAATGCGTGAACAGTATATTTCCATGATTAAAGAAAATAACACGGCTTTGCTCGAATTAATCAATGACACACTCGAGATGTCCAGAATCGAGTCCAATACGATCAATTGGTCATATGAGGATGTAAATCCGCTCGCTATCATGCACGATGTATACGAATACGCCTCTCCCCGCATATCCGAAAACGTACGGTTAATTTTGGATGATTCTCCAAACGTATCTCTTCACACGGATAGACATAAGCTTATGCTTATCTTGAAAAAACTACTTTCTAACGCCCTCCGATATACGGAGAAAGGAGAAATTCATTTCGGATACCAATCGTTGTATCCGGTCAGCGTGCAATTTTACGTGTCCGATACAGGCAACGGCATCCCGAAGGACAAACTAGGGCACATCTTCGAGCGATTCCTGCAATTGAACGAATTTGAACCGGGTACCGGATTGGGACTTTCAATCTGTAAAGGTCTGGTCACCGCCATGGGAGGTACCATTTGGGTGAACTCGGAGGAAGGGAAAGGTTCTACCTTCAGTTTCAAACTACCCATAACACCTCCGGATACGATCTCTTAAACAATTCCTTGGTCTTTCTAAAGGATAATTGACAAGTAGTCATTATCTTTGCCTTTAACAAAATATTATTGTAACAGATATGAGACATTTCACTTGCGTACAGGATTTAGGTGACTTGAAACAAGCGCTTAATGAAGCTTTCGAGATCAAGAAAGATCGTTTCCAGTTTAGTGAACTGGGAAAAAACAAGACGTTGTTGATGATATTTTTCAACTCAAGCCTACGTACCCGCTTAAGCACCCAAAAGGCCGCCATGAACTTGGGTATGAACACGATCGTTTTGGACGTTAACCAAGGTGCATGGAAGCTGGAAACAGAGCGAGGTGTTATCATGGATGGTGATAAACCGGAGCATTTGCTGGAAGCTGTTCCTGTAATGGGCTGTTACTGCGATGTGATCGGGGTCCGTTCTTTCGCACGCTTTGAGAATAAAGAAGATGATTATAACGAAAAGATATTGAGTCAGTTCATCGAGCATTCCGGCCGGCCGGTATTTAGCATGGAAGCGGCGACACGCCATCCGTTGCAAAGTTTCGCCGACTTGATCACGATAGAGGAATATAAGAAAACAGCTCGTCCGAAGGTAGTCATGACTTGGGCTCCTCATCCGAAATCATTGCCGCAAGCCGTTCCAAACAGCTTTGCCGAATGGATGAACGCTACAGATTATGAGTTTGTTATCACTCATCCGGAAGGTTATGAGCTTGATCCTAGATTCGTAGGCAACGCTAAAGTGGAATACGATCAGAAGAAGGCTTTTGAAGGAGCGGATTTCATTTACGCAAAGAACTGGTCCGCTTATAAAGATCCGAATTACGGACAAGTAATCAGCACTGATCGTAGCTGGACCGTAGACGCAGAGAAAATGGCGCTTACGAATAACGCTTATTTCATGCATTGCTTGCCGGTTCGCCGCAATATGATCGTTTCCGATGATGTGATAGAGAGCCCGCAAAGTATCGTAATCCCCGAGGCGGCAAACCGTGAGATCTCCGCACAAACCGTATTGAAGAAAATATTGATGGGATTATCTAATCTTTAGGATAGAGAGATAGGGTATTCTTTACGATGGGCATTCTTAGGTGTTTATAACAGGCATTCTTAACACCTTAGAATGCCCATTGTAAGCATCTAAGAATAGGCATCAAGGTTTTTCAATGTAAACGAGCCATCCCAACAATAAAAGAGTACTCCCCTACTCTTGTAGAAAAGTACTCTTTCTATGGCTGAAAACAAATCTATTAAGCCTCTCCTGTCGGACCTGCGAAGTCCTCAAAATTAGCTGTTTTGTTATTATTATTTCCTGCTTGAAGTTGCTCCCCAAATTTCTTGATATTGTCTTGCAAAGCGAATAACAAACGTTGAGCGTTATCCGGAGTTAAGATTACGCGACTTTTGACTTGTGCCTTAGGAGCTCCCGGAACCACCCGGATAAAATCTAGGATAAATTCAGAGCTTGAATGAGATATAATAGCCAAATTGGCGTAAGTTCCTTGTGCCATCTCTTCAGATAACTCGATCTGAATCTCGTTATTGGCAGGTTTGTTGTTTTCCATACTTTCTTCTTTTAAATTTATGGTGATTAAAAATTGCGAAGACAAATATACATATTTATTCCGGGTTACAAAGGGGTTGAAGACTATAAATGCAAAAACGACTACCTTCTCAGGCAGTCGTTTTCTAGTTGTGTTTTTAATTCTCAATTCTTTAGACCAATGTAAAAATACCTTTTGTGTTTGATATAATTGGTTTTGGCGTTTTAGTTAAGGTTTGTTTTGTCTAAGTGCTAATCTCTTTCACTTGAACTTTACAAAAGTAAGGGCTTTAGCAAAGACCACCAAATACTATATGTGCAATAAATAATACTATATCATCAACGCTTGACACAAATCAATGTAAACATGCTTTAAATCATGTTTTAAATTATAAACCTCGAACGGGAATATTTCTCCCTGTACTCTGTAGGGGTACTCCCCCTACGCCGTTTGAATACCCGGTTGAAATTCGATAGATTATTAAAACCGCACCTGTAACATATTTCAGAAATACTGTCACTTGTATCGGTCAAACGGCATACCGCCTCAGCTACCCGGATCTCGTTCAAGTTATCGATAAATGTCTTTCCCGTCCACTTCTTCAAGAAACGCATCAATGAGGCATCGCTCATATTTGTTAACTTAGCCACTTCCGACAAGGTGATACGTTTTTGATAATTTTCGTGTAAATATAACATGATACTATCTAAACGATCGGTATCGTTATTATTATAGTTCTTTACCGTGTTCACAGCATTCAACCGACGGGCTGCTTTATCCAAAGATAGAATCTTAAGAATCTCGACCAAACGCAACAGGTTCTTGAAAGAATCCGGCTTGTTATCGTTCGACAACATTCTTAATTTATCTTGAATGCCAAGTATCATTTCCCGGCTGAAAACAAGACCACTGGAAGCGTTATCAAACATATCCTTCATGGTCTTGAAATGCCGTCTATTGATCAAGCTATCAAATAATGATTTATGAAATTGTATCGTTATCTCAAAGATCCCATTACACGGACACTTATGGTTCGAGTAAGCATGCTTCGTTCCTCCCGCGATCAACACCAAATCCAGATCATCGATTTCCTCGACCGAATCGCCAACTATCCGGATAGCACCAGCGGCATTCTCCAGATAGTTCAACTCAAACTCCATGTGTACATGTAACGGAAAATTAAACCCCGATTTCGGGCGTTGCATGACCAAGAAGCAATCTTCTGATGAAAGCGGGGTAGTTTCCTTCAATACGTCTACTTTCCCCATACACACAAAGCTTTTTTATTCGAGTATCAACGTACTGATTACCGGGCAATGGTCGGATGGGAACAGATTATTCAACGTTTCAGTCAATACACCATGACGCAATACCTTGATATTCCCTTTCACGAAGATATAATCGATCCATTCACGCTTGTCGTAAGGGATCTTTCCAAAATCATGGAATGTCCATTCCGGGCCGTAAGTAAACCCTGCGATCGTGCGGGAATGAGTCAAATGACGAGGATCACTCGGATTAGTCAATACTTGTATCGGCTCATCAGAAGGCACGGCATTGAAATCGCCAGTCACGATTATAGGTAAATTCTCGGATAATTTCTTCGCTTGCTCCAGCACCAAAGAAGCTCCTTCATGACGAGCCACTTTCCCCATATGATCCAAGTGCGTATTCAAGAAGAAGAATTTCTTTCCTGTATTCTTATCTTTCAAGATCGCCCAAGTAGCTACACGCTCGCATGCGGCGTCCCAACCTTTCTTACCAACGGCATTTATATCTTCGGCTAACCAGAAATTACCGTTTTTCTCAACGGAGAAACGATCCTTACGATAGAAAATCGGAGCGTACTCCCCTTTCGTCTTGCCATCCTCACGACCAACACCCACATAAGCGTATTCCGGTAAACGATCAAGCAAATCATTCAGCTGATTATTCAAGACCTCTTGCGCACCGAACACATCCGCCTCATGGAATTTCACTAAATCAGCAGCGAAATCTCTTCTGAATTTCCATTGATTATCCTTATCACCCGAATTATCGTAACGGATGTTATAAGACATTACATTCATTTTCTCATCGTTGTTTTTAGCGAATAAGCAGCCAGTGGCAAATAAAACCACCATTAAACAAAGTAAAATTCTCTTCATGATATTGATTATTATATGTTTCTTATATGTCTCAGTATTTATCTATGGTCTTTGTTACCTCGCAAAAATAAAGTTTATCCATTTATTAAGCAAATAAGGAAGAACAAAAAAGGCCGACAGATTGCTCTGCCGGCCTTTCTTTATAGTTTATTAAACGTTCCTATTCTTCATCATCTTTGTCCATGGCATTGAAATCAACCACGTTCTTGCGATTAGCGAAGATACGATCGAACTCATCCTTTGCGCCTACGATCAGCTTATCAAACTCACGCTGACCGGTACCGGCAGGAATCAAGTGACCACAGATAACGTTCTCTTTCAAACCTTCCAAACGGTCTACCTTTCCGTTGATAGCAGCCTCGTTCAATACTTTCGTCGTCTCTTGGAAAGATGCGGCGGACATAAAGCTGTTCGTCTGCAAAGCGGCACGTGTGATACCTTGAAGAATCTGGTTGGCTGTAGCCGGAATAGCGTCACGTACCTCGACCAACTTAAGGTCACGGCGTTTCAACATACTATTCTCATCTCTCAACTTACGTGCAGTCACGATCTGTCCGGCCTGCAATGTCTGAGAATCTCCCGGATCGGTAACAACTTTCTTGCCCCAGATACGATCGTTCTCGTCCATTACCTCCAACTTATCAACAATCTGCTGCTCCAAGAAGCGAGTATCTCCCGGATCAACCACCTCTACCTTACGCATCATCTGACGAACGATAACCTCGAAGTGCTTATCGTTGATCTTCACACCCTGCAGACGGTATACATCCTGAACCTCATTCACGATATATTCCTGCACAGCCGTCGGACCTTTGATCGCCAAGATATCCGAAGGAGTGGTAGCACCGTCTGATAGCGGCATACCCGCACGGATATAGTCGTTTTCCTGAACCAATAATTGTTTAGACAGAGGAACCATATATTTCTTAACCTCACCCAACTTAGACGTTACAGTGATCTCACGGTTACCACGTTTGATCTTACCGAATCCTACCTCTCCGTCGATCTCAGATACGACAGCAGGGTTAGACGGGTTACGAGCCTCGAACAACTCGGTTACACGAGGAAGACCACCGGTGATATCACCGGCCTTACCTACGGCACGAGGGATCTTAACCAAAACCTCACCAGCTTTCACTACATCACCATTGTCTTTCACGACGTGAGCGCCCAACGGCAAAGAGTAGTTCTTCAAGTAATTACCATTCTCATCCACGATATGAGCGGCCGGAGCCTTCGTCTTATCCTTAGACTCGATGATGATCTTCTCCTTCAAACCGGTAGTCTCATCACTCTCAACCTTGTAAGTTACGTTCTCTACCAAACTCTCGAACTCGATCTTACCGGAAACCTCTGATACGATTACGGCATTGAACGGGTCCCACTCGATGATCACGTCACCCTTCTTAATTGAGTCACCGTTGTTGAAGAACAACTTAGAACCATAAGGTATATTATGAGTCAACAACACGATCTTCGTGTTCGGATCAACAATGCGCATTTCAGCCAAACGGCTTACTACTACCAAATGTTTCTTTCCGCTCACCTCGTCTACCGCCTCAACAGCACGAAGCTCATCGATCTCTAAAATACCATCATATTTAGATGTAATACTATTCTCTGTTGCGATGTTGGATGCGATACCACCGACGTGGAATGTACGCAACGTCAACTGTGTACCCGGCTCACCGATAGACTGCGCGGCGATTACACCGACAACCTCACCCTTCTGAACCATGCGGTTCGTAGCCAAGTTACGTCCATAGCACTTAGCGCAGACACCCTTCTTAGACTCACAAGTCAATACGGAACGAATCTCGACGCTCTCGATCGGAGAGTCTTGGATTGCCTTAGCGGCATCCTCACGGATTTCCTCACCGGAACGAACGATAACCTCGCCCGTAATCGGATGGATCACATCGTGAACAGATACACGACCTAAGATTCTCTCATACAAGGAAGCGATCACCTCTTCGTTATTCTTCAATTCCGTACAAACCAAGCCACGCAATGTACCACAGTCTTCCTCGTTTACGATCACGTCGTGAGAGACGTCAACCAAACGACGAGTCAAGTAACCGGCGTCGGCAGTCTTCAAAGCGGTATCAGCCAAACCTTTACGAGCACCGTGAGTAGAGATAAAGTACTCCAACACGGACAAACCTTCCTTAAAGTTAGAAAGGATCGGGTTCTCGATAATCTGACCACCTTCTGCACCACTCTTCTGCGGTTTCGCCATCAAACCACGCATACCGGACAACTGACGAATCTGCTCCTTAGAACCACGGGCACCGGAATCCATCATCATGTAGATTGAGTTGAATCCATCGTTATCCGCCGTCAATTGCTTAATCAAGATATTAGACAAGTTACTATTAACGTGTGTCCAAGTATCGATAATCTGGTTATAACGCTCGTTGTTGGTAATGAAACCCATATTATAGTTAGCCATGATCTGCTCAACCTCCTCATATCCCTTCTGAACCAACGCGTCTTTTTCAGCAGGAATAAGCACATCGGCCAAGTTGAAAGACAGACCACCCTTAAATGCCATATAGTAACCCAAGTTCTTGATATCATCCAAGAACTGAGCGGTACGAGCTACGCCACAAGCCTTGATTACCCGACCGATGATGTCGCGAAGAGACTTCTTACCCAACACCTCGTTTACATAACCAATCTCTTTCGGCACGAACTCGTTGACCATCAAACGTCCAACAGAAGTCTCAACCATCGTCTTCACCAAGTTACCGTTCGCATCCAAATCCTCCACGTAAACATGGATCGGAGCATGGATATCCAACTTCTTCTCATTGTAAGCGATCGTAGCCTCTTCCGGACCATAGAAAGTCAAACCTTCGCCTTGTGTACCCTTGCGCAACTTGGTAATATAATACAAACCAAGCACCATATCCTGAGAAGGTACGGTAATAGGAGCACCATTCGCAGGGTTCAAGATATTGTGTGAAGCCAACATCAACATTTGAGCTTCCAAAACAGCCTCATTACCTAACGGCAAGTGAACAGCCATCTGGTCACCGTCGAAGTCGGCGTTGAATGCTGTACATGCCAACGGGTGCAACTGGATAGCCTTACCCTCGATCAATTTCGGCTGGAACGCTTGGATACCCAAACGGTGCAATGTCGGGGCACGGTTCAACAATACCGGGTGGCCCTTCATTACGTACTCCAAAATATCCCAAACAACCGGTTCCTTACGGTCAACGATCTTCTTGGCGGATTTCACCGTCTTCACGATACCGCGTTCGATCAATTTACGGATAACGAAAGGCTTATAAAGCTCGGCAGCCATATTCTTCGGCAAACCGCACTCGTGCATCTTTAATTCCGGACCTACGACAATAACCGAACGAGCGGAGTAGTCAACACGCTTACCCAACAAGTTCTGACGGAAACGACCTTGTTTACCTTTCAAACTGTCGGACAAGGACTTCAACGGACGATTGGCGTCTGTCTTAACAGCGCTCGATTTACGAGAGTTGTCAAACAAAGAGTCCACGGCCTCCTGAAGCATACGTTTCTCATTACGTAAGATCACTTCCGGAGCCTTAATATCGATCAATCGTTTCAAACGGTTATTACGGATAATAACACGACGATATAAATCATTCAAGTCAGAAGTAGCGAAACGGCCACCGTCCAACGGAACCAACGGACGCAGTTCGGGAGGGATCACCGGGATCACCTTCATGATCATCCATTCCGGTTTGTTACGACCTCTGGACGCACGAAAAGACTCAACCACCTGAAGGCGTTTCAAGGCCTCGTTCTTTCTCTGTTGAGATGTGTCCGTGTTCGCACGGTGACGCAACTCATAAGAAAGAGAATCCAAGTCCAAGCGAGCCAACAGATCATAAACAGCCTCAGCGCCGATCTTAGCGATGAACTTATTCGGATCCGTATCCTCTAGCAATTGATTTTCTCTTGGAAGGCTATCCAAAATATCCAGATATTCCTCCTCAGATAATAGGTCTAACTCACCGACCGTGTCTACGCAACCCGGCTGGATCACGACGTAGCGTTCGTAATAGATGATGGAATCCAGTTTCT
Organism: Parabacteroides sp. AF27-14; assembly: GCF_003635425.1. Taxonomy (NCBI): domain Bacteria; kingdom Pseudomonadati; phylum Bacteroidota; class Bacteroidia; order Bacteroidales; family Tannerellaceae; genus Parabacteroides; species Parabacteroides sp. AF27-14. The sequence continues at coordinate 114,466 of NZ_QTLZ01000014.1, read as the reverse complement.
TGGTAGGAAGACCTAGCAAGTAACCGATTTTATTAGGCAAAGAACGGAAATACCAAATATGGGCAACAGGAACCACCAAATGGATGTGTCCCATACGTTCACGACGAACTTTCTTTTCCGTAACTTCCACTCCACAACGATCGCAGACAATACCTTTGTAACGGATACGCTTGTACTTACCGCAATGGCACTCATAGTCCTTGATCGGACCAAAGATACGCTCACAGAACAAACCGTCACGCTCAGGCTTATACGTACGATAGTTAATTGTTTCCGGTTTCAAAACCTCACCGCTGGAGTTCTCTAGGATCTCCTCAGGGGATGCCAGACCGATGGTTATTTTTGAAAAGTTACTCTTTATCTTGTTTTCTTTTCTAAAGGCCATATTATTTATTTATAAAGAGTTATCAATAGATAAAGTAGACGGGCCGTAGCCCACCTACTTCTTTATTGTTATTGAATTAATCCAGAGTGAAACTCAAACCAAGTCCTCTCAACTCGTGCAATAATACATTCAGAGATTCAGGAATACCCGGCTGTGGCATCGGATCACCCTTCACGATCGCCTCATAAGCCTTCGAACGTCCTACAACGTCATCAGACTTAATCGTAAGAATTTCCTGAAGAACATGAGCGGCACCGAAGGCTTCCAGTGCCCAAACCTCCATCTCTCCGAAACGCTGACCACCGAACTGTGCCTTACCACCTAACGGCTGTTGCGTAATCAAAGAGTACGGACCGATTGAACGGGCATGCATCTTATCGTCAACCATGTGGCCCAACTTCAAGAAGTAAGTCACACCCACCGTAGCAGGTTGGTCGAAACGCTCACCAGTACCACCATCATACAAGTAAGACTTACCGTAGCGAGGAATACCAGCTTTGTCTGTCCATTCGTTCAAATCATCCAAAGTCGCGCCATCGAAGATCGGAGTAGCGAACTTAACGTCCAGCTCACGTCCGGCCCAACCCAACACGGCCTCAAAAATCTGTCCCAAGTTCATACGAGAAGGCACACCCAGCGGGTTCAAGCAGATATCCACCGGAGTACCGTCTTCCAAGAACGGCATATCCTCCTGACGAACGATCTTTGATACGATACCCTTGTTACCGTGGCGACCGGCCATCTTATCACCTACCTGAATCTTACGTTTCTTGGCGATATAAACCTTAGCCATCTGTACGATACCTGTCGGCAGCTCATCACCGATCGTCAAGTCGAACTTCTTACGTCTCAACTCAGCGTCAAGCTCCTTGTACTTCTTCAAATAATTCAAGATAACCTGCTTGATCAACTCATTTTTCTGAGCGTCTGCCGTCCACTTGCTTACTTGGATGGAGTTATAATCCAATTCTTCCAGAGATTTGCGGGTAAACTTAGCACCCTTAGCGATAATCTCCGTATTCATATAGTCTTTAACACCTTGAGAAACCTTGCCGTTTGTAAGCACTAACAACTTATCAACTAACAAAGTCTTCAAGCTAGCCATCTTTTCTTCGTATTCCTCGTCCAACTTCGGCAAGATCGCCTTATCAGTCAATCTGGATTTACGTTTCTTGACAGCCTTCGAGAACAAAGCGGTCTCGATAACCACACCGCGCAAAGACGGAGTAGCCTTCAAGGAAGCATCCTTCACATCACCCGCCTTATCACCAAAGATAGCACGCAGCAATTTTTCCTCCGGAGATGGATCAGACTCACCTTTCGGAGTGATCTTACCGATCAAGATATCACCCGGCTCGATACGAGCACCAACACGAACAATACCTCTCTCATCCAAATCCTTGGTAGCCTCTTCGCTGACGTTAGGGATATCGGAAGTCAATTCCTCCATACCACGCTTTGTCTCACGTACCTCAAGGATATACTCGTCAACGTGAACAGACGTAAAGAAGTCCTCGCGAACCATACGCTCGTTCAACACGATAGCATCCTCATAGTTATAACCCTTCCAAGGCATGTAAGCCACCTTCACGTTACGTCCCAAAGCAAGCTCGCCTTTCTGGGTTGAGTAACCCTCGGTAAGGATATCGCCGGCTTTCACACGTTGTCCGCGATGACAGGTCGGTTTCAAATCGACTGTCGTACTTTGGTTGGTCTTACGCCATTTCGGGATATTATATGTCTTAACCGCATCCTCGAAGCTAACGAATTCCTCGTCCTCCGTGCGGTCATATTTAATCTTGATACAAGTAGCATCAACGAACACAACCTCGCCCTCACGCTCAGCCATAATCTGAGTACGAGAGTCACGAGCAACCTGCGCCTCGATACCGGTACCAACGATCGGAGCGTCCGTACGCAACAAAGGAACCGCCTGACGCATCATGTTAGATCCCATCAACGCACGGTTAGCGTCATCATGTTCCAAGAACGGGATCAATGAAGCTGCGATAGAAGCGATCTGCTGCGGAGCCACGTCCATCAAGTCAATCTCAGAAGGAGGGACAACAGGGAAGTCAGCCTCGAAACGAGCCTTCACCTTATCGCGGATAAACTTACCGTTATCATCCAATGGAGCGTTACCTTGAGCGATTGTCAACTCTTCCTCTTCCTCCGCCGTGTAGTATTGCAAGCCTTCCTCAGAGAAGTCGACCTTTCCATCTGCCACCTTACGGTACGGAGTCGAGATGAAACCTAGATCGTTGATCTTAGCGTATACACATAAAGAAGAGATCAAACCAATGTTCGGACCTTCCGGGGTCTCAATCGGACAAAGACGACCATAGTGCGTATAGTGAACGTCACGAACCTCGAATCCGGCACGCTCTCTAGACAAACCTCCCGGACCTAGGGCTGATAAACGACGCTTGTGCGTGATCTCCGCCAACGGGTTCGTCTGGTCCATGAACTGAGACAAGGCATTCGTTCCGAAGAAAGAGTTAACCACGGAAGAAATCGTCTTCGCGTTGATCAAATCAATCGGAGTAAACACCTCATTATCGCGAACGTTCATACGTTCACGAACTGTACGTGACATACGAGCCAAACCAATACCGAACTGGTTATACAATTGCTCGCCAACCGTACGTACACGACGGTTGCTTAAGTGGTCGATATCATCCACGATAGCCTTCGAGTTGATCAACTCGATCAGGTACTTGATGATCTCGATAATATCTTCTTTAGTCAAGACCTTAACATCAGCGCTTGTAGTAAGGCCTAACTTCTTGTTGATCCTGTAACGTCCCACCTCACCCAGATCATAACGTTTCTCTGAGAAGAACAGGTTCGTGATAACCTCGCGTGCGCTAGCCTCATCAGCCGGTTCCGCATTTCTCAACTGTCTGTAGATATACAACACAGCTTCCTTCTCGGAGTTACTCGGGTCTTTCTGGAGCGTATTATATATGATAGCATAGTCAGACAGATTCTGGTCCTCACGATGCAACAAGATATTTTGCGTGCCTGAATCCAAGATAGCCTCGATATTGTCGCTATCCAGTACAGACTCACGGTCGATGATAACATCGTTACGTTCAATAGAAACCACCTCACCGGTATCCTCATCTACGAAATCCTCCACCCAAGTCTTCAAAACACGAGCGGCCAGCTTACGTCCGATAAACTTCTTCAGGTTTGCTTTCGTTACCTTAACCTCTTCCGCAAGGTTGAAGATTTCAAGAATATCTCTATCGCTTTCAAAACCAATAGCTCTCAAAAGAGTAGTTACAGGCAATTTCTTTTTACGGTCGATGTAAGCGTACATCACATTGTTGATGTCCGTAGCGAACTCGATCCATGACCCCTTGAACGGGATAATACGTGCGGAGTACAACTTCGTTCCGTTTGCGTGCGTGCTTTGTCCGAAGAATACGCCCGGAGAACGGTGCAGCTGAGACACGACAACACGCTCGGCGCCGTTGATCACGAAAGTACCTCTGTCCGTCATATACGGAATCGGACCCAAGTATACATCTTGGATCACCGTATCGAAGTCCTCATGATCCGGGTCCGTACAGTACAGTTTTAACTTCGCTTTTAAAGGCACGCTATAGGTTAACCCGCGAGCGATACACTCATCGATACAGTAACGAGGCGGATCTATATAGTAATCTAAGAACTCCAACACAAAATTGTTACGGGTATCCGCAATCGGGAAATTCTCGGCAAATACCTTATACAATCCCTCCTTCTTTCTCTTTTCAGGAGGAGTGTCAAGTTGAAGAAAGTCTTGGAACGACTTCAATTGAACTTCGAGAAAGTCCGGATACGGGAACTGATTCTTTATCGAAGCAAAATTAACTCTTTGGTTTTCAGCTGTTGAAGACATCTAGTAAGGAATTTATTGAACTTATTGAAATTATAGACACAAAAAGGTTAAGAGTCTTCGTAGTCGGAGACTCTTAACCAAATCACCTGGAAACCAGGTTATAAATACTATTTAAGCTCAACTTCAGCTCCAGCCTCTTCCAACTGTTTCTTCAATGCCTCAGCATCAGCTTTAGCGATACCTTCCTTGATTGCACTAGGAGCGCTATCTACCATATCCTTAGCCTCTTTCAAGCCAAGACCTGTTAATTCTTTAACTAACTTAACGATAGCTAATTTATTAGCACCAGCTGCTTTCAATACAACATCGAAAGAAGTCTTCTCTTCTGCAGCGGCAGCAGCACCACCAGCAGCAGGACCAGCAACAGCAACAGCTGCAGCAGCAGGTTCGATACCGTACTCTTCTTTAAGGATAGTAGCTAATTCGCTAACTTCTTTAACGGTCAAGTTTACTAATTGTTCTGCAAAAGCTTTCAAATCTGCCATTTTTGTATGATTTAAATGATTATTTATCTGTGTAATGTTTTAATGAAAAATTATCTTTCTTCCAAAGTCTTCAACAGACCATGGATAGTTTGTCCTGATGACTGAAGAGCAGAGATAACGTTCTTCGCCGGAGATTCCAACAATGCGATAACATCGGCAATAAGTTCGTTTTTGCTCTTGATATTTACTAATGCCTCAAGATTCTCAGCACCTACATAGAAGCTTTCTTGTACGTAAGCAGCCTTCAAAGCCGGTTTAACGACTACACCTTTTTTAGCGTCCTTAGTAAAATCCTTAATCAGGCGAGCGGGAGCATTAGCGACTTGTGAGAACATCACAGCCGTATTGCCTTTCAAAGCCACGTTAAGATCAGAGAAGTCACCTTCAATGTTCTCCAACGCTTTCTTAAGCAAGTTATTCTTTACAACGACTAACTTAACCTCACGCTTGAAACACTCTCTTCTCAATTTGCTGGTTTTCTCAGCGTCCAACGCCTCGATATCCGTCAAATAGAAATTAGGATATTCCTTTAATGTTTCAGTTAATTGACCTATAACAGTTCCTTTATCTTCCTTTCTCATTGTTCAATTGTTTTTTAGTTTTCTTCAACTGATTTGGGGTCAATTTTAATACCCGCACTCATAGTACTAGAAAGATAAATACTCTTTATATACGCACCTTTAGCCGCAGTAGGTTTCAACTTGATCAAAGTTGAAATAAACTCCTTAGCATTGTCACGAATCTGTTCCGGAGTGAAAGACACCTTACCAACAGATGTGTGAACGATACCGCTCTTATCTACCTTAAAGTCGATCTTACCTTGCTTAACCTCCTTCACCGCATTTCCGATCTCATTGGTAACCGTACCACTCTTTGGGTTAGGCATCAAACCACGAGGGCCTAATACGCGACCAAGAGCACCGATCTTACCCATGATAGAAGGCATAGTGATGATAACATCAATGTCAGTCCAACCGCCTTTAATCTTATTAATATACTCATCCAATCCAACATAGTCAGCTCCAGCGGCAGTAGCTTCAGCTTCCTTGTCCGGAGTACATAATGCGAGAACCCTAACCTGCTTACCAGTTCCGTGAGGCAATGAAACCACGCCTCTCACCATTTGATTGGCCTTACGGGGGTCAACACCTAAACGGACATCAACATCTACGGATGCGTCAAACTTAGTTGTAGTAATTTCCTTCACTAAAGCTGAAGCTTCTTTCAATGTATATGCTTTCCCAGCTTCAATCTTGCCCAAAGCCAACTTTTGATTCTTTGTAAGTTTACTCATCTCAATTGAAGTTTATTAATTATTACCCGGGAATGTCCCTTTAACAGTGATACCCATACTTCTGGCTGTTCCCGCAACCATTCTCATGGCTGACTCGACAGTAAAGCAGTTTAGATCGACTAATTTGTCTTCAGCGATAGCTTTCACCTGCTCCCATGTGATCTCAGCGATCTTAGCACGGTTAGGTTGAGCGGAACCGCTCTTCTTCTTAGTAGCTTCCAACAACTGGATTGCCACAGGAGGAGTTTTAACGACAAAGTCGAAAGACTTATCGGCATAGTAAGTAATTACAACAGGTAATATCTTACCAGCCTTGTCTTGGGTCTTGGCATTAAATTGCTTGCAAAACTCCATAATGTTAATACCCTTAGAACCCAAAGCAGGTCCTACTGGGGGAGAAGGGTTTGCTGCTCCTCCTTTAATCTGCAATTTGATTTGTCCAGCAACTTCTTTAGCCATTGTTTCTAAAATTTTTTAGATATATAACATCAATAACAGAAAGGTAGCACTTTTCGTAACCAGAGTACTATTCTTTCTCAACTTGCATATAACCCAACTCAAGGGGAGTCTTGCGTCCGAAGACCTTAACCATCACCTTAAGTTTCTTTTTCTCGGCGTTGACCTCTTCGATTATACCCGTGAAACCGCTGAACGGTCCAAAAGTAATCTTCACACTCTCGCCAACATAGAACTGGATATCCAGATCCTCTTGTTGTTCCTGCAACTCGTCAACCGTACCTAAGATACGATTCACTTCCGCAGGACGTAATGGCACGGGGGTATCAGAACCACCCAAGAAACCAATCACGTTCGGAATGTTCCGCAATCGATGAGCAACCTCACCGACCAAAGCGGCCTCAACCAGTACATAACCCGGCAAGTAAGCTCTTTCTTTCATGACCTTCTTACCGTTTCGTACCGTAAAGGTTTTCTCGGTCGGAATCAAGACTTGAGATACATATTCTCCCAGATCCGTATTCTTCAGCTCAGCCTCTAGATATTCCCGTACCTTGTTCTCCTTGCCACTGATGGCACGCAGAACATAAAATTTCTTTTGGATATCAGACATACCTTAACTGATTAGAAAATTTGGTTGTAGAAGAAACGCATAACAGCCTCGAAGGCCCCGTCAACAACAAAGATCAATGCGGCGATGATAAGGGAAGCAAACATAACAACAACCGCACTATTGGAAAGCTCTGCTCTCGTAGGCCAAGAAACTTTATAAACAAGTTCGTTATAAGATTCCTTAATATAAGTAATTATCTTTTTCATCGAATCTATAGATTTTAGCACGGAAGGAGAGGCTCGAACTCCCGACACCTGGTTTTGGAGACCAGTGCTCTACCGACTGAGCTACTTCCGTAGAAATAGCCAGCCCTTAAAAAGACTGGCTATAACATTATCTAATGCTTGAATTAGTTCTCTAATTCTGTGATCTGGCCTGCACCTACTGTACGTCCACCCTCGCGGATAGCGAAACGAAGACCTACGCTACATGCTACCGGATAGATCAACTCAACCTCGATCGTTACGTTATCACCCGGCATTACCATTTCAGTTCCTTCCGGCAAAGTGATCTCACCAGTTACATCCAATGTACGGATGTAGAACTGAGGACGATATTTGTTGTGGAACGGAGTGTGACGACCACCTTCCTCTTTCTTCAAGATATAAACCTCAGCCTTGAACTTAGAATGCTCTTTAACCTGACCCGGGTGGCAGATTACCATACCACGCTTGATCTCATTTTTATCGATACCGCGAAGCAACAAACCAACGTTGTCACCAGCCTCACCTTGATCCAATAACTTACGGAACATCTCAACACCTGTAACAACAGATTTCTTACCAGCAGCGCCAAGACCGATGATCTGAACTTCCTCACCTACCTTAACGATACCTGTCTCGATACGACCTGTAGCAACAGTACCACGACCCGTGATTGAGAATACGTCCTCAACCGGCATCAAGAACGGCTTGTCGATTTCGCGCGGAGGCAGAGGAATCCAAGTATCACAAGCTTCCATCAACTCCATTACTTTATCTTCCCATTGAGCATCACCGTTCAATGCACCAAGAGCAGAACCACGGATGATCGGAGTGTTGTCACCGTCGAATTGATAGAATGAAAGCAACTCTCTCATCTCCATCTCAACCAATTCCAACATTTCCTCGTCGTCAACCATGTCACACTTGTTCATGAATACAACCAATCTCGGAACGTTTACCTGACGAGCCAAAAGGATGTGCTCGCGAGTTTGAGGCATAGGACCATCAGTAGCAGCAACTACGATGATAGCACCGTCCATCTGAGCAGCACCAGTTACCATGTTCTTTACGTAGTCGGCGTGACCCGGACAGTCTACGTGAGCATAGTGACGGTTTGCAGTCTGATACTCTACGTGAGAAGTGTTGATTGTGATACCTCTCTCTTTTTCTTCAGGAGCGTTGTCGATAGAATCGAATGAACGCAACTCTGAAAGACCTTTCTTTGCCAATACTGTTGTGATAGCAGCTGTCAAAGTTGTTTTACCGTGGTCAACGTGACCAATCGTACCAATGTTCACATGTGGTTTCGATCTGTCAAATTTCTCTTTTGCCATAACTTAATTGTTCTTTATTTGATTAATGATCATGTTCAATTTTCAATTGAGCCGGTGCCGAGACTTGAACTCGGGACCTCTTCCTTACCAAGGAAGTGCTCTACCGCTGAGCTACACAGGCAACTTATAAGAGCGGAAGACGGGGCTCAAACCCGCGACCCTCAGCTTGGAAGGCTAATGCTCTATCAACTGAGCTACTTCCGCAAGACCGAATGAACCAACCGATTCTCTCCTTTGTTTCATTCGT